>JAPLDV010000267.1 GCA_026391235.1 Bacteroidia bacterium
CCGCCTGGTTCCGAAAATGATCGCGTTCGGCGGGGTTCCGGCCGGGAGCATAAATGCCATGGAAGCCGATAGAGTAGCTGGCAGCATGAACAGCAGCGGATGGGTGTGAGTGGCAATTGCCATACCCGATAATACGGGTAATATCATTTCAGTGGTGGCGGTATTGGAGGTCAGTTCGGTAAGAAACGTTACAAGTAGACTGATAATCAATATGATAATAATCGGGTGTAAAACGGAAAGTCCCCGTAACTGTCCACCCAGCCAAAGCGATAGCCCTGAATCCCGAAATCCGTTTGCCAATGCAAACCCGCCGCCAAACAGTAAAACAATATCCCATGGCAAATGACTGGCCGTTTCCCAGTCCATGATCCTCGATCCCGCCCGGCCCTTGGCAGGTATCATGAACAATGGCAATGACAGGGCAATGGCCACCGTGCCGTCGTTGATAAATGCCGGTTTTCCGAATATCGATGCCCATCCTTTAATGGTGGTTGTTCCGATCTCGACATCCGACCGGGTGATCCATAACAATGCCATCAGAAGAAAAGCCACCAGAACAATTTTTTCCTCCCGGCTCATCGGTCCGAGCTCCTTCTTCATATGCCTGATGGGTAGGTCCTTAACCGCCTTCGTCTTACTTCCCCTGGCATACCTGAAATACAGGAGGGCAAAAGCAGCAATCAGCAAAAGAACGCCTGCCGGAACTGCAAAAAGCATCCACTGAAGAAAAGTGATCGGAGGTGCCTGGGGAAACATTACCTGATAAATTCTTAGGAAAGAAAGGTTTGGTGGTGTGCCAACGAGGGTCATAACCCCTCCGATTGATGCGCTGTAGGCCACCCCGAGCAGCACACCGGTTGAAAAGGACCTCCTTTTGTCGGGTTCCGGCTCAATTTCAAGCAGCACCGATATCAGGATGGGAACCACCATCATGGCCGTTGCCGTATTCGACATCCACATGCTCAACAACGCGGTTGCAAGCATAAAGCCCAATAGCAGCCTGGATTTCCCGGTTCCGGTAATGCTAAGGATGCTAAGAGCGATGCGCTTATGGAGGTTCCATCGCTGCATGGCAAGCGCTATCAGGAATCCTCCGATAAAAAGGAAAATCACATGGTTGAAATAGGCCGCTGAAACAGTCTGTCCATCCATAATCCCAAGCATCGGGAACATTGCCACCGGGAGCAGTGAAGTTATTGCCAGGGGAACCGCCTCCGTTATCCACCAGATGGCCATCCAGGCAGCTATGGCCAGGGTATATCCTATTTCCGGATGTTTTATATCGGGATGGTACAGGGAAACAAGGGCAAAAGCTGCTACAGGCCCCGCCCAGAGCGCAACTCTTTTAATATCGAAAGGCTTGGCTCCGGTCAAAGTGATGAAAGGTAGTTTCTGATGTTGTTTTCTATCCTCCCTTCAACATTGCTGGCCTCTGCACGGATAAATTTTTCACCCGTGATCTGTTCGAACAGTTCAATATACCGGTCCGATATTTCGAGAACGAATTTGTCGGGCATAAAAGGAACGGTTTGACCTTCTTTGCCCTGGAAGTTATTCTCAATAAGCCACTGTCTGACAAATTCTTTGGATAACTGCCGCTGCTCAATCCCTTTTTCGAACTTGCTAACGTAAGTGTCGCCGTAAAAATAGCGGCTTGAATCGGGTGTATGGATCTCATCGATCAGATATACTTTACCGTCCTGAATGCCAAACTCATACTTGGTATCCACCAGGATCAGACCCATCTGAGCTGCCATTTGGGTGCCGCGTTCGAACAATTTAAAAGTGTACTCCTCCACCTGGTTATAGGTTTGCTCCGGCACCAGATTGCTTGCGATGATCTCTTCGCGGCTGATATCTTCATCATGGCCGATGTGAGCCTTGGTTGTCGGGGTAATGACCGGTTTGTCGAATTTTTGATTTTCCTTCATTCCCTCCGGCATCGGTATGCCACAGATCGAGCGTTTCCCCGATCGGTATTCGCGCCAGGCATGGCCGGTGAGGTATCCCCGGATAACCATTTCAACCGGTAACGGCTCGGCTTTTCTTCCGATGGTAACCATGGGATCGGGTGAAGCAATTTTCCAGTTTGGGACAATATCGCTGGTGGCATCAAGAAATTTCGAGGCGATCTGATTTAATACCTGCCCTTTATATGGGATCCCTTTGGGCAACACCACATCAAAGGCAGATATCCGGTCAGTTACCACCATTACCAGGTATTTGTCACTAATGTTATATACGTCGCGGACCTTCCCTTTGTACAGACTGATCTGATCAGGAAAACTAAATTCGGTTTTAACAATTGCTTCCATCTACATTAATATTTAAGAAATTAATTTTTATCGTAAGCTCTGACGATCTGCTCAACCAATCGGTGCCTGATAATATCCTGGTGATTGAACTCAACAATCGCTATTCCGGGGATATCAGCAAGAATCTGCCTGGCATGGATTAACCCGGATTTTTTAGGATCGGGCAAATCCACCTGAGTGATATCGCCGGTGACTGCAAACTTGGCGTATTCACCCATGCGGGTCAGGAACATTTTCAATTGGTTAATCGATGTATTCTGAGCCTCATCCAGTATAACGAAGGCATTATCGAGAGTCCTGCCCCGCATAAAAGCCAGCGGAGCGATCTGGATCACATTATCTTCCATGTATTCCTTGAGTTTCCGTGCAGGCATCATATCCAGCAAGGCATCATACAAAGGCTGCAGGTACGGGTCGAGCTTCTCCCTTAAATCTCCCGGAAGAAAACCTAAATTCTCACCCGACTCTACAGCCGGCCGGCTCAGGATGATTTTTTTCACCTCCCGGTTCCGGAGTGCTCTCACTGCCAGCGCCACCGCGATATAGGTCTTCCCGGAACCCGCCGGGCCGGTTGCGATCAGCAGGTCATGTGTCCGGTACTTTTCGACCATCTCCTTCTGATGGGCTGTTCTGGCCCGAATGGGTTTGCCATTATTCCCAAAGATCAGGATATCTTCCTCTCCGGGCTCGGTACCGTTGCTGATCCCGTTTTCAAGCAGAATTCCTTCGATCTCCAGCGGGGAAATCCGGTTGTATTTATCAACAAAACCGAACAACTTTTCAATCTTGTCCTCGAAGCGGGTAATTTCTGCTGCTTCACCAACCGCTTTGAGCTGGTCGCCGCGGGCAATCAATTTGATCTTGGGAAAGAATCTCTTGATGATCTCGAGATGTTGGTTATTAGCACCATACAGCACTATCGGATCGATCCCTTTTAAATAGATGATTTTTTCAATCATGCAGTTAAGATAAAGTCGTATTTTTGAGCCTGTCACGCAAAAATAGAAATTATCAGGGATTTAGAAACGTGTTTCATGCATGTCCATTATTACTTTAACCACAGACTGGCAAACCAGGGACTATTATTCAGGAATGATCAAGGGCCGTCTTTTGCGACTGATGCCGGATGCAGTGATTGTTGAGATAAATCAGCATATCGAACCCTTCCATATTTTGCAGGCTTCCTTTGTGCTTCGGCAGGTTTTACCGGAATATCCCGAAGGAACCATTCATCTATTTCTGGTCAACCAGGGGCACCGGCCTGGAATATGGCCGGCTGTGGCTCAATATAAAAGCCAGTTTCTAGTGGGTTGGGATGACGGAATCCTGGCTTTGATCATGGATGCGGATCCGGATTATTACCTAAGGCTTGATCACGCAATTCTGCATAATATGGACCATGCTACCGGAATAGAGGAGCAGTTCCGCCTGATTGAACCCAGCTTTCCGGAATTATCCCTGTTTACCAGGATAGCTAAGTATTTATCGGCAGGTTTGACCTTAACCCAGGCAGGGCCTCATTCCGTAGATTCCGGCTGCTCAAACTCATGGTTGCCGGTTATCAAAAAAGATCAGATCGATGGTCAGGTAATCTTTATTGATTCCTACCGAAATGCAATCACCAATATCCCTAAAACCGAGTTTATTCGGATCGGATCCAACCGTACCTTTGAAATCACGATAAAATCCAATCGATATAAAATTTACGGAATCAGAAATACTTACCTGGAATCAGAACCGGGCGAACTGCTGGCAATTTTCAATGCCGCCGGTTTGCTGGAGATCGCCATTGTACAGGGCAATGCCGCAGAGCTGCTTGGATTTGAACCCGGAACACCAATTAAAATCAGATTTGATGAACAGTAACAGGACGGATATTTTGGAGTCGTTTAACCGGCTGCTGGATATTATGGATGAGCTGAGGGCAAAATGTCCCTGGGATAAAGAACAAACGATCGATAGCCTTAGAACATTGACCATTGAAGAAACCTATGAACTGGCAGATGCCATATTGGATGAGGATCTTCCAGGCATCAGTGAGGAGCTGGGGGATATTCTGTTGCACATCGTTTTCTATGCCAAAATCGGGCAGGAAAAGGAAGCATTTACCATGAAGGAAGTGATTGACGGAATCAATAAAAAACTGGTATTCAGGCATCCGCATATTTTTGGGGATGTTATTGTCGGAAATGCCAGGGAGGTGGAACAGAATTGGGAAAAGATCAAGCTGACCGAACACCAGGGGAAAACTGTTTTAGGTGGAATCCCTACCTCACTGCCGGCCATGATCAAGGCATACCGGATCCAGGACAAGGCCCGGGGAGTCGGATTTGACTGGGATCACCGGGAGCAGGTATGGGATAATGTGAAAGAGGAGATCGGTGAACTGATGGCAGAAGTGGAAACCAACCAATCGGTCGACCGGGTGGAGGCTGAGTTCGGTGATGTTCTCTTCAGTTTGATCAACGCAGCCAGGCTATATCAGATTAATCCGGAAAATGCTCTCGAACGGACCAACCTTAAATTCATTCACCGGTTTAATTATCTGGAAAAAGAGACCAGCAAGAAAGGTCTGAACCTGAAAAATATGTCGCTTGAGGAGATGGACCGGTACTGGAATGAGGCGAAGACGTTGTAGGCAGTGGGCAGTAGGCAGTAGGCAGTAGGCAGTAGGCAGTAGGCAGT
>JAPLDV010000377.1 GCA_026391235.1 Bacteroidia bacterium
GGAAACACTAATCCGCATGAGGCAAGACAGCAAAGGCCCGGCTGCATTCGCGCGCTGGGAACCGTAATTCCGCTGTATGATGAAAAAGGAAAATTTATCGGAGAGAGATCGGATAATCTAATTCACGCCTCCGCCAATCCCCAAGACGCGGAACGCGAAATAAAACTCTGGTTTCTTCCCACTGATATCCCACCCACCATGCGCAGCTTTCCCACGGAAACAAGCAAAGACTATTTTTATTATAAGAACAACGCCATAAGTTCAACTTACACACAGGGAAGTTTCTGCTTCATCTCGCCTGGCGATGTCGTCTGGAAATCAGATATGAAAGTTCTGCGGCAAATAAAAAAGGCCGCCAACAGGATTATTCGGCGAATGCCGTAACTGCCAAATACTTAATTAACAGGAAAATTGAAGATATTTAAATCTTTTTTCCTGAACGGCTGATCTATAACCGGAAATGAGTGTTTTACAAAGACCTCAGTCAGCATCAACCTGCCATCAAGGACTTCAATACGGCAATCCGCCCGAAACCATATTATGCCGATGCATTCAACAACAGGGGAACTGTTTGTTTAAATACTGACAACAACAAGCTCGGCTGCTATTACGTGCAAAAGCGTGTGGATTAGGAAATTGAAAAACATTAGAAGCAGCTAAAGATCGAGGCTCCTGTCTCTGATTTATGATTGTTTTGATTAACGATTCTTTATTATCTTTTAAAATAATATATCTGAAAAACAAAAAAGTATCGCTGCTTGCCAATGCCGCCACAAAAGCAACGAAGGTTTCTATTAGTTGAAAATTAAGCTCTTAAATGATAGAAACTCCTCATGTTGGAATAAGAGGAAGAATCATGCAAACATCGCAGAAAAGAAAAACCGAGCAACACGAAAGTTTGTGTGAAGAATTATTGCGGGAAAAAGCCGCCGTGCTGAGTCGCGCCGGGATGGCTGTTGATGAAGCTATTGAACAGTTGATGCGCATAGATCGGGAAATCGAAGCAAAGATATTTTTTTTAAACTCTATTAGCTGGAATAAGCACGACCAGGAGATATTTAAGAAAAATCAATTGTTCTTTGAAGATATCAACATAAGCATTGATCAATTCAATACTGCTCGTCAAAAAGCCCAACTTCAATATTATTATCTCATTGTTACAAGGGAAGCACTTGGTTTGCGCCGGCATGAAATGGTTCATGATATTTACCGGATTCCGGATAAAAAAGAAAAAATACGGACAATTTAATGGATAGATACAAAAAGCAACGGACACGGATGGTTGAAACGCAGATTAAAGCGCGTTCTATAAACGATGTCCCGGTATTAAGAGCTATGAGTATCATTCCACGGCATCTTTTCATTGACGAAGGGCTTATTGATCAGGCCTATAATGATAGTCCTCTTCCTATAGATGAACATCAGACTATCTCGCAACCCTATATCGTCGCGTTAATGACGCAGGCCTTGGAGTTAAAGGGAATGGAAAGGGTCTTGGAAATCGGCACGGGCTCCGGT
>JAPLDV010000406.1 GCA_026391235.1 Bacteroidia bacterium
AATATTGGGATAAACTGCTGAGTGTTTTCTCGGTTGATTCCGGCGACGAAAAGCTGGATCGCATGGTCAATATCTGGAACCAGTACCAGTGCATGATCACCTTCTGCTTCTCGCGCTCTGCTTCCTTCTTCGAATCAGGAATCGGTCGTGGAATGGGTTTCCGCGATTCGAACCAGGATCTGATCGGTTTTGTTCACCAGATTCCGGAACGTGCCCGCGAACGGATTATCGACATTGCTTCCACACAATTCCCCGATGGCGGTTGCTACCACCAATACCAACCATTAACCAAACGCGGGAACAACGATATCGGCGGTGGTTTTAACGACGATCCGATGTGGCTGATCCTGGGAACAATCACTTACATTAAAGAAACGGGCGATTTTGGCATCCTTGACGAAATGGTGCCTTTCGACAACGACATGTCGGTTGCCAAAAGCTTATTTGATCACTTGACCGTGTCGTTCGATCATGTGGTGAACAACCTCGGACCTCACGGCCTGCCTCAGATTGGCCGCGCCGACTGGAACGACTGTTTAAACCTGAACTGCTTTTCGAATGACCCGGACGAATCATTCCAGACCACTGAAAACAAATCAGAAGGAACACAAGCTGAATCGCTGATGATTGCAGGGCTTTTTGTGGTTTATGGCCGCGATTATGTTTCGCTTTGCACCAAACTGGGTAAAACCGACGAAGCCGCCCGTGCCCAATCCCACATTGATGCGATGATTGACGCCGTGATGAAACATGGTTGGGATGGAGAATGGTTTATCCGTGCCTACGACTATTATGGCAACAAAATTGGCAGCAACGAAAACGAAGAAGGTAAAATTTTCATCGAGTCGAACGGATTTTGCACCATGGCCGGTATTGGTAAGGAAGAAGGCCTTTGTGCCAAAGCACTCGATTCGGTTAAAGAACGCCTCGATTCAAAATACGGAATTGTGCTGAACAACCCGGCTTTTACGAAATATTACATCGAGTATGGCGAAATATCGTCGTACCCGCCTGGTTACAAGGAAAATGCAGGCGTTTTCTGTCACAACAATCCATGGATCATGATTGGTGAAACCATTGTTGGTAACGGAAACCGTGCCTGGGAATATTATCGGAAAATTTGCCCGCCGTACCTCGAAGACATCAGCGAATTGCATAAAACAGAACCGTATGTGTATGCGCAAATGGTGGCCGGGAAAGATGCCTTTAAGCCGGGTGAGGCCAAAAACTCCTGGTTAACCGGAACGGCGTCCTGGAATTTCTATGCAATAACCCAGTTCATTTTGGGCATTCGGCCCGATTACGATGGATTGATTGTTGATCCTTGTATTCCAACTGACTGGAAAGGTTTTAAAGTAACCCGCAAATTCAGGGGTGCAACCTACCGGATTGAAGTTCAAAATCCTGAAAGCAAATCAAAAGGAATTAAAGTAATTTCAGTTGATGGCAAGTCACAGATTACTAATCTTATACCTATTTTTGGCGATGGAATGGAACATGTAGTTACGGTTATTCTTGGATAAAAACTTATAAATATGAAAACTCTTTCAACTATCATTTTTATTCTTGCAATTACTCTGTTTTGTAATTGCAATTCTTCTGCAACTTCAGTAATATCAGGCGATAAAACATCTCCGGATACCCTTGGCCGGATACTGGTGAACCAGGTCGGTTATCAGCCCAATTCTGTTAAAGTAGCATTGCTGCGGATAAAAACTGAAAAGTTTGATGTTATTGATGCAGCCAGCGGAAAAGTTGTGTTTACAGGAAAACCAGGACCTTTCAAATACTGGGATCTGTCGGGAGACAGCGTTTGCACTGCTGATTTTTCAAAGGTCATCACCCCCGGGAAATATCAGATCTGTTTGAATAACAGGTCGGTATGTTCCTATGCATTTGAGATAGGGCAGGGCGTTTATAACGGTATTGCAAAAGCCTCGTTAAAGGCGTTTTACCTGAACCGCTCAGGTATGGAAATTACGAAAGAATTTGGCGGGAAATGGGCGAGGCCTGCCGGTCATTCCGATACTTCGGTTTTTGTGCATTCTTCTGCAGCTTCGGACAAACGGCCCGAAGGATTCAAAATATCCAGTCCCGGAGGATGGTACGATGCCGGGGATTATAATAAATATGTAGTCAACAGTGGAATAAGCACTTACACCTTATTGCTTTTTTGCCAGATGTATCCCGGGTATTGTAAAAATTTTAAAGACAATATCCCCGAAAGCAGCAATAATATTTCTGATGTGATGGATGAGCTTTTGTATAACCTGCGCTGGATGCTTACCATGCAGGATCCCAACGATGGTGGCGTTTATCATAAACTTACCAATAAAAAGTTCAGCGATTTTGGTATGCCCGATAAAGCAACTGATCCCAGGTATGTAGTACTGAAATCTACTGCTGCTTCACTCGATTTTGCCGCCACCATGGCTATGGCATCGCGTGTATTTGCAATAAGTGAATCTCCGGAATTAAAAAAACTTGGAATAACCTGTATTGAAGCAGCTAAAAAAGCGTATTCCTGGGCAAAAGCCAATCCGGCGATTTATTACAAAAATCCATCCGATATTTCAACCGGAGCATACGATGACATTGAAGTTAACGATGAATTTTTCTGGGCCGGATCGGAACTTGGATTAGCTGAAAACGACTTGACTTTGATTTCGAAAAAGGAAATAGAGTCACAGAAAATAATGGTGCAGTCGTGGGATTATTCCGGAATGTCGGGGATAATATCGCTTTCGCTCAGCGATAATTCTGTTACTTCGGAATATAAAGCTGAAGCACAAAAAATACTCGTTGCATTTGCTGATAGATTGGTTGAGAAATCAGAAAATTCACCCTATAAAGTCAGCCTCGATTTTTTTAAATGGGGAAGTAACTCAGATGTTGCTAATATAGCGCTCATAAAATTGGTTGCTTACAAAATTTCCGGTGATAAGAAATACCTGGCCTCCATACAGGGCGACGTAGATTACCTGCTTGGAAGGAATGCCACCGGATATTGTTTTGTAACGGGTTTTGGAGGGAAGCAGGTGATGAACATCCACCACCGCCCGTCAGGATCCGATGGGTTAACTGAGCCTTATCCCGGGTTCCTGGCCGGAGGACCCAATACGATAACATTTGCCGATTGCCCCGATATTAACCGTTCCAAATTTCCCGCTAAATCATTTGTTGATGACGTATGCAGCTATTC
>JAPLDV010000137.1 GCA_026391235.1 Bacteroidia bacterium
TTATGTATGGATTTGAGTGGGCAGGAGAGGCGCCACCGGCATTCCACCCACCGGCCCCCTGGAGATCCCAGCTCCCGGTGCCATTGAATAAGCCACCGGTTTCATAATCAATATCGTAGAAATCCGGTGCTCCCAGAATATGACCAAATTCATGGCAAATGGAACCGATTCTTGTCAACTCGGTACGAAAGAAACTTCTCAACTCCGGAGAACAGGAGTATTGCGAGATTGATATGCCATCGCAGGTTACCGGTGGAATTTCCCAGGCATGCGACCAGATACAATTCGGTCCGCCACCTGCTTCTTCGCCATAACCGGCAAAAATCACATGTACTCCATCCGCAGCACCATCGCCATCATTATCATAATCCGCATAATTCACATCAGCATCAGCCATTTGAATAGCTTCCGCAACCAGTTCACGGGCTCTCGCGTCATAATCGGCACTGTTGTTGGCGCCATAATACTCCGCGGTATTTTTTGCGGTATAGGGGCCGGCAACATCAGTGGTAAGGTTTAACTGATTATAGGAAGATTCTGCAAAGTAATCCTTCACACTTCCCCTGGCCCCGTCAACATTGTAGCCCACCTGGTTGAACAGGTTTTGAAAATCAGTCCGGGTTTTTGTAAAAGGTTTATCCGTATACCCGATCAGAATGCATAACAGCTTGCGGTTGCCTTTTGTGGGGAAGGCGTGTTGCGGGCCACCGGATTTCATGGTTTTCCAGGCTTGCTTCAGGATATTAACCTGATACTGACTATAGAACAAGCCCTTGGGTATAGCTGCCAGGAAAAGATTGTCTTTTTGAGTTCTATCCGAACTATCGCGTGCCTTCACTCCTGATGGCAACAAATCACCTGCAGGATTAATTATTGCATACTCATACACGCCTTTACCGTTATAAATCAATGTATATCCGTCGGGCGAACGGGCCCATCTGACCCGTTCATCTCCCTGTAGAATCACAGTTACGGGTGTTCCATCAGGCTGGATTATCCTGATTGGATCGGGATATGCGGTAACTGCAAATGAATATTCAACTAAAGCAACACTTAAGCAAAGCAAGGTGGCTAAACAGACTATCCTTCTCATGATATAGAAAATTCTCTATTGGTAAAGGTATCGAATGCCGATGATATTTTTCGCACGAGATTTCAAAAACCAATAAACAGGCATAGACGCAATTACGCAATAGACGCAATTACGCGTCTCTACAAGTTACCCTTTACAAAGATGACGGACGCAATTATGCGTCACGCACTGTCCTCTGGCGGCCTACTGCCTACTGCCTACTGCCTACTGCCTACTGCCTACTGCCTACTGCTGACTGCCTACTGCTTACTGTTATCCGGGCGATAGCACCCGGTTCCAGTTTAACCTCAAACTGTCCCGCCTTGTTAATCCTCACCCGCTCTTCCGTAATATTGAATACCGTTTCATTGATATCAAGCGACCAGGGTACCAATTGCTTTACAATGGCAATAGGTGTGCGGGGCACTGAATCCGGTGCCAGGGAGAAAGAAACGGTTTGTTCACCGGTGATGCCGTTTACCAGCGTCAGAAAGATCTGCTCCCCACCGGGGGTAATGGAAGCACAAAGATCGACACCTGAAGGACAGGGCACTTTCAGCAGCCGGTTGCCCTGGTGAACCTTGTACAGCTCAAAAACCTGGCCCGCTGCATCCAAACGGACTGACAGGGGATTTACCCTGATGGCCCCTTCATTGACAGGCATGAAAAAACAGGCCATCTCCAGTCCCAGGTGTTGTGCCTCGCTGCAGAGCATATTCAGCATGGAGGCTGCATACAATCCCATAGGAACGCTGCCCTCCAGGCCCCATCGTGTATTCCATTCATCATAAGTCAGTCCGGTCCGCTTACCGGCCGTTTTATTCCGATCCAGGAAATCCCTCGTTTTTTGAAGCATCGGAAGAGTATTCAACCGTGGTGACCGTATAATCTGTGCATAATCGGCCAGGGACCGGAGCGGGTATTTATCCAGTATATATTGATGTGCGGTAACGGCATCAATCAGATTACCGGCAGAATTCAGCAGCGGCAGGTTCCAGCTTTCCGCCAGGTCCCCGCTTCCGAAAAGTGTACTGGGTACCAGATGGATGGTCGGATCAGCTTTCTTCATGGCTTCGGCAAAGATCCTGGTCTGTTCAGCACACCCTTCGGCCCCCCTGGCTTTTCCCCTTCCGAACGAATAGAGTTCGTTCCCGACAAACCACCAGCCGACATTGTAAGGCCGGGCATGACCGCGGCTGATGCGGATATCGCCCCATTTGGTACCGGCAGCGCCGTTGCAATATTCAACCCATGCGGCCGCATCGTCAGGTGTGTTTTCACTTAGCCTGACGGTAATAGCCGGCTCGCAGCCCACCTCGCGGCAAAGGGCAATGAATTCATCGATGCCAATTTCATGAGTGTCGGTATCATCCGTGTTACGCAATAGGAAATCCAGACCGGTATGGTATATCGGCGGTCGTTGATCTACAGGCATAAGGCCATGTTCCCATGAATAGAATTCGGCATAGCATCCCCCGGGAAATCGCAGAATACCAGGCATGATGGTTTTAAGCAATTCGATCACATCGCGCCTCATTCCGTGAACAGCATCGGAAGGCATCATCGAAACCGAACCGATCCAATAGGTGCCAATATCCTTGCTTTCAATATTAAATGAGCAAGTCGTTTGTGTTACAGCTGCAGTAAAGCTGGCACTGATCAGCTGCCAGTCGCCCTGCCTGCAGCTAATCGTGGTGTCGAGGAGAACCTCACCCGACTTCCCCGCCAGGCGCAATTGCACCTTCCTGGTGATTTCAGTCCGGATCCAGGCTCTGACGTCATAGTGCGAGCCCTGAGAAACCGAAAGCATTTCCTGCATCTGGCTGATACCGGCCGGAGCATCAGATTTTACGAATATTCTTACCGATTGCCTGCCGGCATAGGCGACAGCGGTATCTATCTTTACATATCTCTCTATTCCAATAGGTTGCCACTGTTTTGGCAGTTGATTTTCCACTGCGGTGAATTTCCTGTTTGCGATCATTTCAGCACCCAAACCGCTCCAAATCCCGCGGCGCGTCACCTCCAGATTATGGCCAAAGATAAGCGGGGAGATTACCGGGCCTGCCATTTTTGAATCGATTACCACCAGAGCCTTTTCGGCGGGAATTATTTTCAATCCAGCCATCCATTTCAGTGCCTCTGCCTGCCATTCGTCCCACATCGGTCCGCTGTAGCCGTTTAATCCGTGACCACCTGAAGGCAGCTTGACATACCAGGCAGGTACGTGATTGGATATCAGGGCATCATAGAACTGCTGACTGTTATCGGGTGATACAGCGTCATCATCCAGTGCGTGAGCCAGAAACGTGGGTGGAGTCATGCCGGTCACTTGTTTTTCGTTGGAGAACTGAGAAACCAGTTCCGCAGGTGGATCCTCTCCGAGCAGGTTCTTTTTTGAGCCGTTGTGGGTCTTTGG
>JAPLDV010000342.1 GCA_026391235.1 Bacteroidia bacterium
ATGAACTTTAGTGTTCTCGACGGCTGGTGGTGCGAGGGATATCGGCCGAATGCCGGTTGGGCCTTACAACAGGAGCGTGTTTACGACGATCAGAATTTCCAGGATGAGCTTGACGCTGCTACAATTTACGATTTACTGGAAGATGAGATCGTTCCACTCTTTTATAGGGTGAATAAAAATGGAATTCCTGAGGATTGGATTCAGCATATCAAAAATACAATTGCCCAGATTGCTCCAATGTTCACCACTCGCAGGATGATCGACGACTATTACGACCGTTTCTATAAAATCCTTGGAAACCGATCGAGCGACATGAGGGCAAATAATTATCATCTAGCCAGGGAAATAACCCAATGGAAAAAAAAGGTGGCCAGATTATGGGATAAAATCGATGTGACTGAGGTCAATTACTCCAAGGACCTCTCAAAGCGACTGCAAATGGGTGAAGAATACACAGCGGATGTTGTGCTGAAATTGAACGGTTTATCTCCTGACGACATTGGAGTTGAGCTTGTGGTGGTTTCAGTTTTGCCAAACGGGAAGCAGGAGTATGTTTTTAACCAGGAGTTTACCAAGATCGAGAAACTGAATGGTCATACCCGGTACCGGCTCGGAACGATTCCTACCCAACCCGGTATTTTCAATTACGGCATACGGGTATTTCCGAAAAGCAGGCTGGTGCCACACCGGCAGGATTTCAGCCTGGTGAGATGGATATAATGCACCGTTTAGTTAAAATCTAAGCCTGTATTAATTTATCCTTTGACAATAATATCGCTGGAAGTTTTTTACCAGCCTGACATGCTTTGTGTTCATCGGGATCAGTGCCGGAGTTCCTCTGTTATAAGCAGATATTGCCTTATCCCATGTTCCGAACCTGTTGTGCAGCTCGCTCAAAAATCTTGCTCCCGCATCAATTGATTTCTGTATGTCAAATCGCTCATCTTTTTTCCGGATACGATCATAATTATACGCTTCGGCATCTAAAAGCTCATTGATAACTTGCCCGTGGTCAGTATCCCGGCCTGTATTCTTCGATGTGCCATACGTACGCAATCCATATTCCTGCGCCGTTCCGGGTTGAAACATCATTAGCCCTGCCCCACCATCCGAGGTACCATTTACCTGAAGTGGATTACCCATGCTTTCCTGCATGATCAAACCGGCAATCAGGCATTGCGGAATATGGTATTTGGCTTCGGCAGCCCTTATTTCCTGATACCAGCGAATTGTGCGGTCAAATCTTCCATCCGTACTGTAAATATGAGATTGAATTGCAGATGAATCTCCTGAAAATTGATAATCATGGATTTCGCTACTTCCTCCTTTAGTATGGATGTACTTTATATCCAAGCGATTCCAAGCTTTATTAATAAAGTATTCGGTATCCTGGTAAACAGGGGTGGAGAAAAAGCGAAGGTAAGTTTCGTTAATAAACAAAACCAGGATCAGGGTAGTAAGAGTGGCAGCAACATAAATCACTTGCCGGTAAAATGTTTTAGACAAAGGACTTTTGAGAGCCTTCCTGATCCCGGGAAGAAGATGCCTGGATAATGCGGCGATAATAAATATCAATAAGAATAGTGATAAACCGTATGACACCATTCTTAAGGTATAGGGGATCTTAAGGTCCTGCAAAGAGCTCAAAGAAACAAGCAGCACCGTTAGGATACCCATGAATATCCAAAGAAAGGTGATGATCTGAATGAATCGGGTAATTCGAATATTCTTGTTCGGTTTGCTGCGTTTTTTTACCAAAATTTTTCCGGAATAATCTATTTTTCTTTTTGTAAGCTCTTGATATTTAGAGTTGTCATTTTTCCTGAGGGATTTTTTAGGAGGGCCGTCTGCTTTTTCTTATCGATACAGTATAAATACATGTTATTAACAATCAGCCCCCGGCTAAGCCTGTTGAAACAACCTTCGGGCAAAAAGTTGAGAAAGTACTTCAATGTTTTGGAAAACATGATTGACTCCTCCTGAACCGTATGAATCTCAGAATAATTACCGACAGCATTCAGGTAGAGAATGTCCTCCGGACGAAAATAGTACTCTTTATCCTTAGTTGAAAACATCAGTGGTGTAAAGGCTCTATGTGGCCTTGGATCTTTTAGCAACCGGGCGATAAGATCACAAATCGCTTCAAAATCATAGGGTTTAAGCAAATAGGCGAATACACCTGAATTTAATGCCTGGATGGCATATTTCTCATGGGCCGTGGTAATTACGATTCTCAAATCAGAGAAGCGCTGAAGCGCCTTTTCGGCAAATTGGATGCCATTTAAAACAGGCATGTCGATGTCCAAAAATATTATTTCCGGCCTTGTTGCATCAAGAGATTCAAAGGCTGCAACGGGATCAGTGAACGATGCTAGTATTCTGAAAGCATTTGTTTTATCGAGCCAGAATTTCAGGACCTGACAGGCCTTCATCTCATCATCAACTATTATTGCTTTATAATTCATATTTCACAGAAATTGGGCTAAGGTATCATAATTATATGAATGTATGCATATAATTGAAAAGGCCCCATGCAATACGGGGCCTTTCTGCGAATTTCAAACCGGGAATTGTGCCGCGATTTACTTTTTGCCAGGATCGCAACAATAGGAATTTACAATAGTGTTGTCTCGTGAAATAATCAGTCTTGTTTGGATTTCTATTCGCCTGATCTGGTCGAAATCGTAGTACCCATTTCCTTGCGGATTATTCACTGACGGATACGGATTCTTTTTATCAAGCAAATCCTGATCTCTCGGGTCACCCCTGGTAATTATTATGATATCGGCATCTTTATATGAAATTTCATTGTCCGGCAAGGCAACTTTGCCATCTTGAACCATTTTCCGGAACTCATCAGATTCGCATAATCTTTTGTAAACTTCCTGATATCCAAACCAGGCTCTTAAACGTGAAAGATTGGTGTTCTTATCGGTAACCTCTCCGGCCACCCCAAGCATGGTGCCATTGTCTCCATCTTCATTTAATTCCTTTGAACAGCGTTTAATTAAGAAAAGCCGTTTAGCAAATTCGTTAACTTCCGGGGGGACAATCCTCACCCGATCGGTGGTGAAAACGCCCTGGCCCTCCAGATAATCGCTTGCCCGATATTGCACCGGTTTACCAACATACCAGCAATTATAAACTTCGCGCTGATCCGACACCGCAAAAATTTCAATAAGCAGCTGAGGCTTTTTGTCCTTATGCTTATCCAATAGGTTAATGTATTTCAATTTTACGGTGTCTGTCAGGTTTTTCAGATTTTCATCCACTTGCTTTGCATATTCAACATATTGTTGAATCCGCTGTTTGCGCCCCTCCATCCTTTTCTTCTGTTGACTTTGGAAAAGAAGATTATCTCCCCAATAGGAATTATTGGGATGTAATTCGATCCAGTTGGCATTGGCAATGGAATAGGTGAAACCGTCGTCCTTAATAATGGGATACAGTCTTTCACCGACCTCTGTGTCGTAATCACTCCTCAGGCGTTTGATTTTTTCAGTAGGAT
>JAPLDV010000488.1 GCA_026391235.1 Bacteroidia bacterium
CTTAAACTCTGAGGAATATCTTTCTGCGATACAGGAACAGCAGGAACAACCATTCAGCTGCGAGCATCCCGGTAAACATGATTACACTTCCCCATGCTTCTCCGGAAACCCTTGCGAGACCTCCGACGAAAAAGTCACTGATATGTTCGAAATCGATTATCGCTGTACCGAGGTAGATCGTAATGGAGTTCATCCCGATGACGGTAAAGAAAAATGTCCACTTCCTGTACTTCCATACGTCGATGACCAGGTAAAACAGGGAGAGCAGCAGCAGGCTGATCCCGCCGGCCAGGAGGTTGAAGGTGGTGGTCCAGGCGGCTTTGATTACCGGGTAAACAGGCATCAACAGCAGGGCCAGAATGATAAAGACGACACCGGTTCCGCTTAATATCAGTAATTTGCGATATTCGGTCCATACCTTAGCACGTAAAACTTCACCCGCAAGGGCGCCCATGAGGGTAATTCCGGCAGCCGATACAATGCACAGGAGGCCTTCCGGATCAAAGATTTCCCGATATAAACGACCGGGTAAAAACAACCGGTCGATGTACCCGTTGATGCAACCCTCCGGGGTGAGAACTCCTGCTCCGATACCGGGAACGGGGATGAAATTCTGGATGATGGCATAGCCCAGCAAAATTCCCCCAAGCCACATCAGCCGAAAGGAATAGTGCCTGGTATAAAGTACGATGAGACCAGCAAAAAGATATCCGAGCCCGATCTGCCCGAGCACGCTGGCTAACCGGGGTGCTTCTCCGTCGACAAACTTTAGTTCCAATAGTCCATTATAGATAAAACCGAGCAACACCAAGGTCAAACCGCGGCGAACGATTTTCCAGGCAGTCTTCGATTTACTATTCCCCGAATGGACTTTACCGAGGATGGCATACGAAATGGCAACACCGGAGATGAACATGAAAAGCGGGAAGATGCAATCTTCAAATCGGAAGCCGTTCCAGGCAACATGTTCCTGTTGTTTGGCGAACCAGTTAAGCCAGCCCCAGTTTGTTGCTTTTGCCAATGCAACGGCCAGTTCACCCCCGCCAATGATCCAGAGCATATCAAACCCGCGGAGGGCATCGAGGGAGTGCAAGCGTTCAGAAGGTTTTTTTTCAGTCATAGGATTTGTTTTTGGTTACGAACCATAAACTTACAAAAGAATTAACAAAAACAAAAAAGGTTGTTGGTTGTCGGTTTTCGTGATGCGAAACGCGTGACGCGTGATGTGGATGATATGTCGTGACGCATATTTACGTCAGATGTGACCAGTGACGAGTGACGAGTGACAACTGACCTGTCATTCCCGCGAAAGCGGAAACCTCTCAACGCTGCAATACAACACCCGGGAATGCCAACTTTCACTACCTTTAAACACATGAAAAACGTACTTCTCCCCGTGCTATTACTTACTTTTCTGATCTCGAGCCAGACCAAAAAGCCGGCAGGAGGCCTCGATCAAACCATCACCATTGACCTGACAGAATCGGTTGAATCACAGGGGCCTGCAGGGGATTGGATTGAAGACCTGCAGTTCATCCAGCTGGAAACCAATCCGGATTGTTTTATCTCCTCCACCTACCGGTCCAATCTTAACCGGGATTACATCGTGGTTGCCTCGGATGGTGCCGTCCATCTGTTTGACCGGAGCGGCAAGCATCTGAAATCCATAAAAAGATTCGGGAAGGGCCCCGGGGAATACGGAAATAGTATCCGGGTGGATCTGATTCCCGACCGGGATGAGATCATGGTGGTTTCAACCAACGAACGGAAAATCATCTGTTATGATTATTCCGGTAATCTGGTTGATGAGATTCATCTGCCTTTTATGCCAACCACGGTTGCACCTGTTGCCGGAGGCCTGTTTGCCTGCTATGTAGGACGGATGCTTGGTTTTTGGGGAAATAAACCTGAACCGGATCAGGTGGTTTTTCTAAGCCGCGAAGGACAAATCGTGTCGAAATACCTGCCATTCAAATATTTTATGCAATCCGGCACCGGATGCGGTTTCAGCTATTCTGGTGAGGAAGGTACCTATTTCATCAATCCTTCTTATTGCCTGGACATTTACCAGGCCGGCCCCGGCGATCAGTTCTTTAAAAAATACCGGTTCGATTTTGGTCATTTCAATCCTGATACCAGCCTGCTGAATAATGAAAAAGTTATGTCGGATAACAACCCTGGCCAGTATTTCAATGATAAAATCAAATACCTGCAGGAAATGACCATCACAACGAACACGATAAGTTTTTGGGGACCTGTGAATCAAAACACCATGCGCCTTGGTACACGACAGATTAACCGCACGACGGGCCATGTTCGATTTATGGAATTAGATTCCCTGAATAGTTATGACTTTTATAATGGCTTGCCTATTGACTATAGCAATAAATCATCCGGGGATTATTTCTTCTTCTTCAAAGATGCCGTTGACCTGATTGATATCTTAAAAAAATTGACTTCTGACCAAAAACGGATCCTTTCTAAATTCAAGGGATTCGACCGGCTCGCAAAGCTGAAGGAAGACGATAATCCGGTGCTGGTATTATATAAGGTGAAGGATTTCTGAAATGGGTATCGGGTATCGGGTATCAGGTATCAGGTATCGGGTGTCAGGTATCAGGTGTCAAACAACAAATGACAAAAAACAAATAACAAATAAAATCCAAACCCCAAAAATCAAATTTCAAATAAGGCACCTGATACCTGATACCCGATACCTGATACCTGATACCTGATACCCGATACCCGATACCCGATAC
>JAPLDV010000573.1 GCA_026391235.1 Bacteroidia bacterium
GCGGGTAACCTGCTTTTCATTTGAGAACATGGAAACCAGTTCCTCCGACGGATCCGGTCCAAGCAGGTTCTTCTTCGATCCGTCGTGTGTTTTCGGACCCATAGTGGTCACGGGATAGATCAGCATGGCAAAATCCGGCCGGGAGCTGATCCGGGAAACAGGATCATCAGCCTGGTTATCACCTGTATCGAAATGTGTTGCTGCGGTTGATGCCAGGTGACCACCGGCTGAAAAACCAATGATGCCTATCCGGGATGGATCCAACTTCCAGTCTGCCGCGTTGGCACGCACCAACCGCATGGCGCGCTGCACATCGGCCAGCGGGACTTTATAATTGCCGTGGGGCAGCCTGTATTCCAGAATGATTCCGGCAATGCCGTGTCTGCACAGCCATTGAGCTATTCCATGCCCTTCAGGACCTGTAACCAGGCCGCCATACCCTCCACCCGGGCAGATGACTACTGCGGCTCCATTCGGATTTGCCGGTTGGTAGACGGTGATAAAGGGTTTTTCACCAGCGGGCCTGCCATCGCTTTCCGGAACCAAACCTGTCCAGAGGGGAATGGTAACGGGGGAGATGTATTTCCCCTGCATAATCGCCTCAAAAGCAGGCAGAGCAGCCTTGTAAACAGTTTCGTGGCCTGCGGCCGTTGGATGCTGTCCGTCGCCGGTTTCAAAGCCAAAAAAACCAAGATCAACCAGGTAAATGCACCCGTCCCCGGATGATGATTGATAATCATTGAAAGCTTCTGTCACCCTGGCCCTCGCACAGCCAGAAACCGGAATCATAACGATAATCTTGGCTTCCTTAGTGGCCCGGCTGCGCAGTTTCGTGAGGGCACTGATTACGTGTTCTTTAGCGGGAGCACCATTTTCGCCGAGATTGATCAGGACCACACCGGGTGCTGGAATCAATTTATCACCCTGCAACCTGCTGACCGTTGATGTCGCACTGTCAATCAATACATTAAGCGAAGGCATACCGGCCATTCCACCGCCCCAATCGTATCCGCCAAAGGCAAGGCGCGATTCGCGGTAGCCAAAGTGCTTCGCCAGAAGATAGCCGTAACTCGCACGTGCCTCATCCGACGCTGCCCACAGATCATCCGCAGGACGTCCCTGCCCATCCGCCAGGGCAGCACCGTCGCCTGAGAGGATGGAGTCGCCGATGGTGAGCCAGACCTTGCGGGGAAGTTTAATCTTGACGGTTGAACCACCTTCATCTACGATAAATCCGGAAAATTTAACCGAATTCGGTGGCAAGTCATCATTATACCGGTCCTCAAATGGCGACATTCCTTTGATATACAAATCAATAACCGGATCCTGCACATCGGGGGACAGCAAAATCGATTTTTCCCCCGCCATCAGCTGATGAGTCCTGACCTGTCCTCCATTAACGGTCCAGGAGCCGTCCTTACGCACCCAGTTATACGGGGAGAGGCCGGCAAGGATATTTCGGTCAGTGACGGGGATAACGGTGGCAAAAAGGCCCTGAACGCTGAACAGAAAGATTATTGGTATAAGCAGGGCTGATTTATTGAACATGCAGGCAATTTATTGATTTCCTAAAATACAAGAATTTTGTGTGCTGGCATGCAGAGACGTTGTCATCCAGGGTTCCTGAGTGCCGGTATCTGCCCGCTGAAAGTCAGTTTTATCGCATAAGCAGGAGATTCCCATGGAGCCTGTTCAGGCAGTCCGATTACCAGTTCCCCCGCCTCCTGCCGGTATTCCAACTTTCCCTGACCGCCAAGCAGTGTCACATGCGCCAAAGTTTTCAAATCGACCCGCGATGAACCCAGGACTTTTATTCTGAGTTCTTCACCGGGCCACACCAGGTTCGTAACATATAAAACCGTATTTTCCTTGTTCCGGGTAAACCGGATATCCCCCGGCCCATCATCGGCCACCACCCATGCCCGGGTGGAAAAAACCGCCTCACCGATGATATCGAGGCATTTGCCCATTTCCGTCAACATGGAAATGGTTTCAGGCTCCAGTTCACCATCAGGCGTCAATGGCACATTCAACAGGAGATTGCCATTCTTGCTGACTATATCCATCAGCATATCAATCACTTCTTTAGCCGGCTTATATCTGTCGGCTGCATGGCGGATCCAGTACCAATCGGCTCCCATGGTTTTATCCGATTGCCAGGCATAATGCTGAACCGATTCCGGATACCCGAATTCATAGTTATTGACCGCAACATTGGGGGTCCAGTCAAGCTTGATCGTAGCCACAGCCTCCAGTCGTCCGTCATTCCATTTCTGATTCTCATTGTAGAAATGCGAAAGGACGTTCAGTCCGGCCTGTTTAAACGGGATGCCGCCATCGGTATAATAAAGATCCGGATGGTACTTGTCCATCAGGTCCTTCATCCGGTTTTCAAAGTTCTGTTCGAATTCCGGCGGTCCCACATCACTCCGCTGTTCGTACCAAAAACTGGTATCATCCCATTTAACACCATAAAGATCAGCATATTCCGGATTCTGTCCATCATAAGGGATCCCGGCCATGGGTCCGGTTTTATCGGAACCGTGTGAAAACTGAAACCACCGGTAGGTTCTGGCAACATGTGAAGCAACGCCCAGATGAAGACCCTCTTTATCAACTGCCTTCCTCCACATACCGATGATATCCTTGCCCGAAGTGACCACCGAATTGTACCGGGGCTGGTACTTCGAATCCCACATATCAAAATTATCATGATGGACAGCAACAGGCACCACATAACGCGCTCCGGTCTGCTTGTACAATTTGACCAGCCGGTCGGCCTGGTCCTGATCGAATTTCGGGGCCGTAAACAATTTACAGATGTCTTTGTAGCCAAAAACGGATGGATGGCCATAGGTGGCAACATGGTACTTATAGCCCTCGGTGCCCTGCTCGTACATCCAGCGGGCGTACCAGGTGGTGGCCACACCCGGAATGCTTTGCGGGCCCCAGTGCATATATATCCCCAGTTTGGCATCCTTGAACCATTCGGGAGTCTCGTACTGCTTTAGTGATTCAACGGTTGGTTTAAAATATGAACCGACCGGTTCACCACCCCGGGAAGATGCGATCCCAACATCAAAGAATGTCAAGGCCGCAATCCTGTTTTCTCCCCGGAGAATATTATCCTGGCTCCATGTTTTGCTATCCAGGTAGGTAATCTTTTGTGCTGATGAAGGTTCTTTCAGTTTTAACCGGATAATATTCCCGGAAACGCTGCCTGATGCCACCTTTCCGGTCTCCCCGTCAAGATAAAACTGGGTGGTCAAAGAATCTTTCCAGATGACCGGCTGATCGAACTCAAGTTCAATTTCATCTTTATGGGTACCGGTATAATATGCCTTTTTGAGATCCGGCGGGGTTATCGACCGGTTAAAAGCCTGACCGTAAATATCACGCTCCACGAGGGGACAGATCAGGTGGGCGATTTCAGCATATCCTTCCGGGGGAAAATGACAGCCACCCGGAGGCTTGATGCCAAGTGTCGACATGATGCCCATGTTTGAGAAATACCGCGGAAGGGTGCGCTGCACCTCGCGAAGCATATTGTCGGAGCCATTCTCAGTCATTGCACACGACCTGGGCCATATCTGAAAGATGTAATAGTTTCGGATATTCGGATAATCCTCTTTCCAGGCCGCCGACATATCGATAAAATACTGCCGGTAGTCTTCCCAGCCAAACCTGCCGCTTGGCCCGGCAGCCCCCTGGTCATTCTCGCCCTGATGCCAGAAAACCCCGCGTATGCCGTGTGTCAGTCCCGACTGTCTGATGCGCCACAGTAAACGGCCGTATATCGTTGTTGAGTCAGTCGGTTCAGCTTCATTTCTCTGGTGCACATCGATCCTGCTCCCCCCGACCGAGCCGTTGATGATGCAAACCGGCATTTTATAATTTTCAATGAGTTGTTTAGCCAGTTCGATTCCCCAGTATCCGATCTGCAGCTTTGCCCCCTGGTTATCATAGGATACCGCGTTGCCCCAAAGGTTTAACCTGCACTTTTCCGGATCGGTGTCGGCGCAGCCAAAGCTCCTGAGGAATTCGCTCGCATACGGGTTCACAGCCCTCCCATAATCATTGGCCTCTGCATTCGACTGGCCATCAATAATATAAGCATCGCCACAAACAATATTATATGCTGCATTCAGGACTCTTTCGCTATTGCCGGTTAAGATGCCAAATTCAGCTTTGTACCGGATGAGTCCGGGTTTAAGTTTCGATGTAAAGGCATAGGTTTTATCTGCATTAATTTTTTGAACCTGACGGTCGTAAAGCTTTCCATCCGCAAAAACCTTCAAAAAAACCGAATCTGCACCTTCCGCCAGCTTTCCGTTGTAGTGCATGATCCCCTGATTCTTATCATTCCGTGCATAGAACTGGTTATTTACCGGTTTTTCGTTCTTTTCGGGGATACGATCAATCCACGGATCAGTTTTTGGCTCTGTGACATTTATTGATGTGGATTCTACGAAATCATCGCCGCCGTTATTAAGGGCCAGACTAACCTTGATTCTGCCGCTGAATTGAGACCGCTTCAGACGTAACGTAGAGACGTTTATAAACGTCTCTACTACATCGGATATCACTGCACCGCCGGCCACGCTCCACCTATAATGCAAATTCCCTGCACCTTTTGCCCGCATGGCTGCCAGATTGCTGATTTCGGGAACCACTTCAATGATATCCCGGCCGTTCCAGTTTGCCGGAGCTCTCAGGGAAAACACCGGTTCCGGAATCTCTTCTCTGACGGTAACAGGAATATTAATGATTTTAACGGTATCTGAATATACTGCCTTGAACTGCAAAACAAAATCCTGATCCGCCACCACCCGGCCCGCATCAAATGTGTACGAAAACCGGTCAGCTGCAACAGTGCGATCCGAACCGCCACGCCTGATGATCCAATAAATTTTGAGAGCGCCGCCGGCCTGGGCATTCACCATAGCACTTTTGCCTTCAGCAACTTCTATCTTTGTTGCAGAAACCGAAAATGCATCACCCGGCTGCACCAAAGGCCCAACCAGGGTTTGCATGGGTTTCTGGTTTTCGTACTGGAGCCTGATCCAATCGGCAGAACGGGCGACGTTTGAAATCCTCACTTCATCGACTTCGCCGGAAAACCAATAATCATCTTTCCAGCCACCTATCCACATACCAGCCGGACTTTTTATTGCAAGCGGGTTTTTTACAGCTGAAGAAAAACCATCAGGCAATCCATTGACGTAAACCCGGGAATTTCCTTCCTGATAAGTATGGACCACTTGAATCCATTCATTCAGAGGTAGTTTACTGCTGCCGTTAACGTTTGCCCCCGACCAATAGCAATCCATCCTGATATGCGGCGGACTGGCAAAACTCATTGTCACTTTGCCCTGCTTTTCCTCATTGCCCCAACCCAGGACGAGGCCATTCGGCAGGCTGCCCCTGATCCAGGCTTCGGTAGTGCTTGGTTTTGAACCGGTTGGATAGGTTGTAATGTTCTCTCCGCAAGAAATGCCCTTTCCCTCTGCAAAATGCATCGCATTGCCAATTATTCCGGTGGAGGCTGCCGCACCTGCATTTTTCGGCTTTACTGTGCCTGTTTCATCCAGAAGTGCATCATTCATGTGCAAAACACTTAGATAACCGTTTGATTCATTGAATACTGCATTACCGCTGGATTCACTTTCGGCTCCCGGCCTGCCCCAGTATAACTTGATTTCCTGCCGGCTGTTTCCCGTGATCTCAGGTGTTTTCAACCAGATACTGGCTTTGCCTTTTACGGGATCCCATTCATCGGTTTGAAAGGCTAACGGAACGCCCGAAACGGTTGAAAACCGGATATCTTCGCCACCCGCCATCGCCTGGCTGAAATTAAAGAAGCTTTTATCGAGCCGGACCAGCAGCGGAAAATTCTTTTCAGCTGCAGATACATGCAGATCAGCTCCTTCCGGTGTGGTGAGAATGTACAGCGAACCCGAATATTTCCAATCCTGATAGGGGGAAGAGTTTAACGGGGAATCTGTTCCATCAGAAACCACGATCACCTCGGAATAGGGATTTCGCGCCGAAGCTGCTATCGGGCAAGAAGATACATCGATCGCCAGCATTCCATTGGTTATCTCAAATTTCAAGGGCCGCCGTTGAGTGTCTGACAGCATGTAAACCTGATTCACCCGTACGAGGCGCTTATCGATGATGCGGTTGATATCCTTCAGTTGAATGTTTTGCCCGGTCCAGCTCAGCACATGAACGAAAAGCTGATGGGACTTAACCGTTAACCTGATATTTTCCGGCGGGTCAAACGGCAATCCATCAGCCCCGTATATACTTGATCCATAGATATTCAACCAGGAACCCATTTCGCCGAGAATACTCTCTGCCTGCGGGATGATCACCCCATTTCCGTCGGGACCGACGTTTAGCAGATAGTTTCCGCCTTTACTGACGATCTCGATCAGATTATGAACGGCCTGTTTCGCGCTCATCAAACTGTCGTGTACTGAATATCCATAAGAAAAGCCCAATGTGCCCGGGTTTTCCCATCCCCCGGCCTGATAACCCCCGGGCGTTTCGTTGTCACCCTTTGAACCGTAATCACCATCGGTGGAGCCGAAAAAATTGGATATCCTGCTGTTTATCAGACAGTAGGGTCTGTTGGCATGGATCAGGGAATCAAGAAAAGCAACCTCTGCACGGGTCTTTATACCGATACCATCGAACCAGACGATATCGACCGGGTATTTTGTGACCAGCTCCTCCACCTGCTTTGCCGCATAATTGGGAAAGTAGTTGTTATGCCATCGGTCCATGCCGCCCGACTTGTTGTTGGGATAGTCCCAGAAGTTGCATTGTTTATAATGATCATCGCAGGCCGCATCCGGGTGGTGCCAGTCGCGGTCGACCGAATAATATACCCCGAATTTCAGCCCGGCCTTCTGGCATGCCGCTGCCAGTTCAGCCAGTGGATCACGTCCAAACCGGGTCATATCCATAATATCGTACGTACTGACTTTTGAATCATACAAGGCAAATCCGTCGTGATGCTTAGCCATCATGACGATATACTTCATGCCGGCATTTTTAGCGATCTGTATCCACCTTTCGGCATTGAAACCTACCGGGTTGAACTCCCGGGCCATTGAATCATACTCGACATTCGGTATCTGCCTGAATTTCAGCCATTCGGAATATCCATCCTGATAAACCCCCTTCCAGTAACCTCCCGCCTGGGAATAAGCACCCCAGGTGATCATCATGCCAAACCGCGCATCAAGCCACCATTTCAGGCGTTCTTCGCGGGTTACCTTCGGCAACAGGCTATTCTGTGCCCGGCAAAGATCTTCTGCCAGAACCAGAATCAAACCCAAAACCAAAAACCATCTTAACTTTCTCACGATCTCACTTTCTTAACGTATCTAAATATGCTCACCAATATCTTCGAGGGTCCGGCCCTTTGTTTCCGGGAAATATCTCCACACAACAATCACCTGGACCACCATCATGATTGCAAAGAAGGCAAATGCATGACCGACCCCGTTTTGAGAGGCCTTTGCTACCACCGGGAAAAGAAAGGTGATCAGTGCTGCAAAAAACCAATGTGTAAAACTCCCGAGCGACTGGCCTTTTCCGCGGACCTTGTTCGGGAAAATCTCTGCAATCAATACCCAGATAACCGCTCCTGTCGAGAAAGCAAAGAACATGATGTAAACCAGCAATAAGGTCAGTAATCCATAGCCCGTAAATTGCTGCAGATAAAATGTTTTTGCAATGAGGCCAAGGCAAACCGACATCCCCAGTGAGCCCACGATCAGCAACTTGCGCCGGCCCACCCTGTCGATCAGTATCATGCCGAGGATCGTAAATATTCCGTTTGTGATTCCTACCAGGATGGATTGGAACATGGAGTCGGAATTGGACAAGCCGCTTAACTCGAAAATTCTGGGGGCATAATACAGGATTGCATTAATCCCTGAAAACTGGTTGAACATCGCCACCAGGAATGCGATGGATATCGGTTTGAAATACTGTCTTGAAAATAATCCGACGGCATGGGCGGCGGATTTTGACACGCTGGATTTAATTTCCTCGATTTCTTTCTCGATAGAGGAAACCTCGATTTTTTGCAGGATCTGCCTGGCCAGGTCGATTTTTCCGATTTTGATCAGGAACCTGGGACTTTCGGGTATCAGGAACAGCAAGCTGAAAAAGATGAATGCCGGAAATCCGGCAACACCCAGCATCCACCTCCAGGGTTCGTCACCGGCAGTCCGAAGCAAATAGTTTGAAACAAAGGCCATTAAAATCCCGAAAATCACATTGAACTGAAAGAGGGCAGTCATGCGGCCCCTCACTTTAGCCGGTGAGATTTCGGCGATGTAAGTCGGGGCGACCACTGATGAAGCACCGACTCCAATGCCCCCTAAAAAGCGAAAAATGATGAATGAGGTAACATTATCTGCGAGGGCACTCCCTATGGCGGTCAGTACATATAATACCGCAATGATGAACAGGATGGGTTTCCGGCCGAACCGGTCGGCCGGCCTTCCTGCAATCAGCGCTCCAGCTACGGTTCCGATCAGGGCCGAGGAAATCGTAAAACCGTGCCAGAAAGAAGACAGCTGGAACAACTCCTGGATGTGTTTCTCAACTCCCGAGATCACCGCTGTGTCAAATCCAAACAGGAATCCTCCCAGGGCAACAATGATAGACCAGGTAAAAACTCTCCTATTGGTTTTACTTTTCATAATTTCCTTTTTTAATTTATTTAAAAGGTTTTCTCTGTTCAAGAGGTATCATTGCCGGGAAGGGATTATGCGGTTCGGCCTGGTACCAGTAGGCTACTGAAGCAATGTCGTCATCCAGCAGCCGGTAACGTCCGTCATTACCCCAGCCCAATGCCTGGATGGTAACTCTCAGATCATTTTTAAAACAGATTGGATCCTGGATATGCCAGCGATATAAGCTCCACAAATTGGGCAGTTCACCTTCGGTTGAAGCAGCAAGGGTGGTGCCGGCATAGGCAGTGGTATAGGATTCGGCAAAACCATAACTGCCCAGGAAGTAATCCTCGGTTCCCGTTCCGCAGATGGTTGGGAATTTAGTATCCCCGTCCATAAAGAATTTCACTTCCCCTTCACCAAACCAGCCTTTTGAAGTCATCTGAGTCCAGGCCAGGAAGGTACCCGCATATCTGCCTTTTCCCCGGATACCGTCGACTATGACGTACGGATTCTGACTTCCGGTGCGTGCACGGCGCCACTGGGCATGGAAATAGCCCGTGTTTTTGGGAACCGGGGTCAGGATATAGGTGATCTGAAAAGCCAGCAGTTCCAGGTCGCGGTTACTTTCGTTGGTGAAAGTGACTTTTGCATGGCGCCTGAAAGGCATTGACCAATAGCAATTTAGAGCATTCTGGGGATTGACGGTGACCACCTGCGAATTGACCCGGGCAAATTTCTCATGCCCGACGGCAAAAAAATCCGGAGCTGGCACCTCAATGGAAGGCACGGTTTCATCATCCCAAAAACAGCGTATGATATTTGCGCGGCTTAACCCTTCAACCATCCAGATGTGCTGTATCATGCCGGGCCCTTCAACATCCATCAGCGTTACCGTTTCCCCCGCGTTCACCCTCAGGAACGGCTTGACTTTCCAGCCCTGGCCGAGGCTGTCGGCCGCACGAGCTGATGCTGCAGGTTTTGCTTCCGATGGATTTGGAACCGCCATTCCGCCCTTCCCTTTTTCGCCGGTCAGGTTCTCGGCGGATATCGAGCGGGTTTCACTGCCGTCGAGTAAAGGCAATCCGGGCAACCCGCTCTGATACAAGGCGCCATCCCGCTTGCAACCTGCAATGAGACTCACTGCCCCGGTAAGGACAACTATCAGGCTTATTTTGCTAAACAATTGAATTACTGATTGTTTCATGATTCTAAGTCAATTATGTGACCAGGCACGGATATGATCCGCATTTCCTGTTTTTTGTATAATGCCGAGTTTCCCCGACCAGCTCATTCTCTTTAACATCACCAGATAATCATTGAGATAGGCTTCCATCAGGTCATTTTTGAACACCAGCCTGACCATGCCTTTTTCCGGAAACTCCATATCCCGATCAATCCGTACTGTAATCCTCAAACCAGATCCGTCGCTGTTCATGGTCCCGAAAATGGTTTCCTTCCTGTTGAATAACAACACATAACCTGAATCGCTACGGATATCGAAGTAAAATCCGGCCGGAGATTTTTCATGACTGTCAAAATTGAGTTTTATTTCCGCCTCCACCACCCCGACCTCACCCCTGTCAAAAATATTATTGAATAAGCAGACCGGATCTGACGGAACTGCTTTTCTCCCCAGCGACAGCCTGACTTCCTTATCTTTCAGCAGGTTATTTTTCTCCCACCATTTGAGCCGGAGTGTTCCTTCCTGATCGACCTCAACCGCCTTGAGCGGTGCTGAGTAAATGATATCCGACCCGGTATAAAAGTGGTTAACGAGAACACCATTCCGGTTAATCGTTTCCTCCGCAGGCGGATTGTGAAAAAACCGCGGAAAATAGATATCACAACCTTTCCCGAACATGTTCGGATTCTTTTTCTGAGCCAGGAAAGGACCTTCCGGTTTATCCGCCATTGCAATTCTTCCTTCACTGACAGTTATATAATATTGATTGCCGATTTTCTGAATGCCACCAAGTTCCCCGGTAATATCACCTTCAAGAGGGGGAAGTGCGGACCAGTTAATGCCGTCTTTGCTTTCGGCAAAACCGAAACCGCAAAGCGGCTGGGGAAATTTTTCCAATAAAGGGTCGGCGGTAAAATATCCGTAAAATGATCCGTCATCACGTTTGACGCAATCGATGCAATCCCATCTCCCTTTCGGTTTATACCAAAGGCTGTCCTGGATAAAACGATGCGAA
>JAPLDV010000558.1 GCA_026391235.1 Bacteroidia bacterium
CGGAGTTGAAAGAGCTCCTTTTCAAAGAACCTCATCCGGAATCCCTGAGCTTAGTGGTTTACCGCGATGGGAACTATTATTTCTGCCAGGAGAATATCCTGAAATCCGGCCAGTCTGCATTTGATCTGACTAAATGGAATACCCTGAAATTGAAAATGAAAGGCAGCCAACTTTCCGCGCTCCTTAACGGACAACCGATAACCTTGACAACCGACAACGGGTACTCCCGCGGTTTGGCCGGGTTTGGTTGTGGCTGGCATGGGGCGGGGTTTGATCATCTAAGGGTGATAGTTGATGATAAATAGCAAATCCCAAAAAGCAAAAACCAAATAAGCTCCAAACGCCAAAACTCAAAATCCAAAACCGGAGCCTTGTCATCCCGGCGCAGGCCGGGACCCCTTCACGCTACCAGTGACTTGGCAAGGAAACCCTTGACGCCACACCGGTTCCACCACGCTCATAACCCACACAACCAATAACCGATAACCGATAACCGACAACCGACATCTGTTAATAACGGTAGCGGTACATCGCCTCATCCGCGCTGACGGCCGCAACATATATCGTGCGCCGGGCCTCATCAACACAGAAGTAGCCCCAGTGGTCGAGTCGGTATTTTTTCACGGGCTTGCCATTCCAATCGTATTGTTCGATGAAGATATGATCAGTGCCGGCCTTGAATTCATCATTCACCTCGATCGGAGTGCGGCCGCTGTAAATACAGTACAGGTAATCCGGCTGCGGTGATATTCCCCAGTGATGCGTAACACTCGTTGGGGCCAGCACGTCCCTCGCATCGGGGGAGCCGGCAGCATCATTCCCGGCTGCATCGAACCGGATGGTCCTGGTATTACCGGATAGCAGATCGAAAAACCGGATTTGATGGAAATACTTATAGGCATAAACCAGCCGGTTTTTTTCACGGTTCCCCCCAAAATCCCCGATGAGTGCCGACCAGCCGAGGTTCTTCTTAAATCCATTCTCCACGTCATAAACCAATTTTACGGAATCGGGCTGATCCGCCATATACCGGTAAATGCCCTTCCCGGTTGTGGAATTGGAAGCATAATAGAATTGCCGGCTGCCGGTTTCGACAAACTGCTTGGAGCCGAACAGCTGATTCTCTTTTTTCTCCAGCCGGAACCCCGTTTCTTTCATAATAAATGCCGTATCGATCTGGTAGACCTTCTCCAGCTGCATATCATACAGATAGCAAAGTAACCCCGGCTCGGAGGTGGATATCAGCATAGGGTATAGCAGCTCGCCGGGCCCCTGACCTTTGGTACCAACCTCGCGGATCAGTTTTAAATCAGGGATTGATAGAAACTTGATCAATCCGGCTGATCCGGATGTTTTCATTATTAACATTTCATCCTTTATTATCATTTCCAATTCATTAGGTTTGAATATAGCCTCTGTGGCCACTGGTGTTCCCTTAAGCTCCACCATGTCCCCGAAATCTTTGTCAGTTAATTTGACCACGCCCGCTTCCAACGCAGGGAACATGCTGGTGACCTGTTGTGACTGAATTAAAGTGTCGGTAGGGGAGTCCGTTTTTATTGTTTTCCTGTTGCCGCAGGAAAGCAGGATCAGTATGGAAAATGATAGTGCTGTGATTTTTTGGATGGTAAACATATTGGTTTGAATTGGTAGTCGATAAAGCTAACGGTGCATTTGACTCTGCAGTGTTTAGAATTGTTACTTTTCTTTGATTCCCCTCTTAATTTTATACGTATAGAAATGAAAAACGTAAATTATACCAGCTCGCTGCCATCAGATCTTTTGGAAATGCTAGATCAGTATGCGGTGAAATTTAAAGTGCCTAAAAACCGGATCATCGAGAATTCGCTAATAGCCTATTTCGAAAACCTTAAGAAAGCCGAGTATATCCGATCCTTTAAAAAAGCTGCGGGTGTGGTCGCAGGAAACTGACTGATCACAGAATTAATTGCGCAAAACGGGAACTTTTTACTTTTAAAACAATGACTATCTTTGATCATCCCCCGAAGTATGGTAACTCTTATTGGTAACAGCCATTGCCACCTGGAACCAGTTAAATGAACAGTGACCGAAACATTTTAACAAAACGGATTATGTTTCCCATCAGGGCTTTCGCTATTTGCCTCCTTTTCACCGTTTGTACAACCCTGCCTGCGCAAAACCGGAAATATCAAGTGTCGGGACTGGTTACAGATTCTTTAACAGGAAAGCCAATGGCAAATGTCAATATTAGTATAGTCGGTACTTCCGGAGGTGGAATTACCAATGAGGCTGGTCAGTTTTCACTGCAAATTCCCAGGATACCATCTATTCTCTATTTCAGCTATGTGGGCTATGGTATTGGCAGTTATCAGGTTGAAAAATCCGGAGCGAAAAATGTCAGGATTGCACTAATCCCGGAAACTCAGGAAATTGAAGAGGTAACGATTTCGGCTCAAAAAATTGCAAAAGTGATCCGGGGCGATACCCTCAACATTCTCGATTATGAAATTGACGGCGGCTATCTGATCCTGTTTGCCAGCCCGCTCAAGCATCAGTCCGACCTGCGGATCTACCTCACCACCCTGCAAGGGGAACCGCTTGACTTCATACAGGTGAAAAAGGCAGGCAAACAGATCAAATATCCGGAAATCCCGGAAATACAAACGGAATACATCCTAAGGGATTTCACGGGACAGGTGAATTACCTCGACAGGGTTTGTGCGCATGAGGTCCGGCATGCCTTCGATAAATTGTTCTTTGGCTATGATACGCAGTATCCCGATTTCATTGGCAGAGTGTTTCCCATTAAATGTGAATTGGAAGGGAAACTGGTGTTCCAGGCTGGTACCCCGTCCGAGAATATTACCTGGTTCTTCGGTCGTGGATCAAAAGAGGGAAAAACAATAAAGATTGTCAGGGATAAAAATCCCACCGGGCCCTATTCAAAATTCGTCGTTGCCCCGTTGTTCAGGAAAGAGAAAAAATTATATGTTTTCGACTTTTACCGGGGACATATCGAGGTCTTCGATTCCGACCTGAATTCTCTGAGAATGGTCCCGATAGATTTTCAGTTCAGGCAGGTCACCGAAGCCATTTTCTGGCAATATCAGGATGTGGACAGCTATAATTTTACCCGGAACATACTGTATGATGAAAAAGCCGGCAGGGCTTACGCCTTTTACCGGATGCGTTCCAACGGCAGGCAGTCATTAAGGGAGGTCAACCTGGAAACGGGAAAAATAGATGGCATGGTCGAGATCCCTGATTTCCCGAATATTTCTAATATCCGTGTGTATGACAATGCCGTATATTTTCTCTACGACACCAAAGTCTATCCATACTACCGGCTTCTGTACCGAATGGCGATTTAACTATCTATCACGATAATAATGAATAATATATCAGGTTCCCGGGTTTCAATCTTCCTTCGATACTCTCTGTGGTCCTCTGTGTAATTACTTTTGTTACACAGAGTTACACAGAGAACCACAGAGTTTCACTGAGAATAAAGAAATCTTAAATTATAATCGTTAACCTACTAATTAAAAACCGCTTATGAGTAAAACTCTGTTCCTGTTCATTTTACTCCTTTCACTGTCAGCCACTCAATCATTTTCGCAGACCGGCTCCATTACAGGAGTGGTTACCGATTCACTCACCGGGCAGCCAGTGGTCAACCTGACCGTTTTCATCCCTTCTACTACCTTTGGAACCACAACCAATCAAAAAGGGGAATATCTTCTCGAAATGTTAAATCAGGGCGATTATATCCTGATGTTCAGGCATCTCTCGTATCCTTCAACTTCCAGGTTCATTACAATAGAACCCGGGAAGAAGATCATTCTCAATCTGGTTATTGCCGAAAAATCACAAAAGATTAGGGAAGTGGTCGTTGTGGGAAAGCTTCCCGACAGGCGGATGGCTACTTTCCTGTTCAACAAGTACTTCCTTGGTGATGAAAACGGGACCTATTGCAAGCTGGAGAATCCGGCTGCCCTTTCATTTTATTCCGATGGGAACACATTGAAAGCCACCGCCAAAGAGCCCTTGAAAATAACCAACCGGCATTTAGGGTATAACATTACCTTTTACCTCGACTATTTCCAATGCATTGACAACCGGAACAGTGAATTCAATAATAATGATAACAGTAATTTCGGTTATTCCGGTTATGCCTTGTTCGAAGATCTGACATCAGCGATGCCAATCAAAGCCATGGGTTGGAAGTTTAAACGAAACGGTGAATTTAAGGGTAGCCTCCGGCATTTTCTTGCTTGCCTCTACCGTAATGAACTGACAGTTAATCATTATTATCTAAGAAGGGCTTATCGTGGGTTTAATGAGATCCAACAAATAGAGAAACAAAGTAACGCAATGACAAAAATCAAGTTGGCTCAAATGGATAGCCTATCCAGTTGGAACCATGTTTCTGGAAAATCAGATATTCTATACC
>JAPLDV010000353.1 GCA_026391235.1 Bacteroidia bacterium
CTGCCCACCCCGGAATTGACGGCATATTCACCAACATAAACTTTAAAATCTCCACGCGGCTGCTTATCAAAAATCCCGGCATTCCTGAAGAAATAATCGGGTCCCACATACCAGTGCGGATCAATCATGTCGGTCTTTGCGATATTCTTGACATCGTTGCCCAAACCATGATTGGAGATCAGGGTCAGCTGCGGATATTTTGCTTTGATCGCCTCATAGAACAGGTCGAAACGCTTATTATAGACCGGTCCCGAGTTTTCGTTGCCAATCTCAACATATTGCAGGGGGAACGGTTCCGGGTGGCCTGCAGCTGTACGTTTGGCGCCCCAGGCGGTTGATGGATCTCCAATCGCATACTCGATAGCATCCAGCACATCGTTGATATAAAACTGAACCTCCTCCTCCTTGCATGCATCTCCGGTGCGAGCCTGGCATCCGAGGCCGATATTGCAAACGAACATGCCTTTTGCCCCGATATCCTCGCAATATTGCAGAAACTCATGATATCCGAATCCGTAACTGTTTCTATATCCCCATGTGTCGTATTCTCCTGAGCGGGTCATCGGATCGCCAAGAGTTTTTTTCCATTCAACACGGTTGTTTAGGGATATTCCCTCGACGATACAGCCACCGGGCCAACGAATAAAAGCAGGATGGAGATCAGCCAGAAAACCGGCAACATCCTTTCTCAGGCCATTGGGGCGGTTCTTATAAGTATTCTCCGGAAACAGTGATACGTAGTCGATCCAGATCGTTCCGGGTCCGTTGAAACAGATTGCGAGTTTTGCTTTTGCATCTGTCAGATCCGGGGATAAAACCAGTTTATATTCATTCCAGCCGGCGCCATTATTCAGTTTAACAGGAGCCTCAGCAAGGACCTTACCTGCCGAGGACATTAGCCGGGCAATAACACTGCCTTTGTAATCAGGAGCACATAAATAGAAACGAAGATTATACCGTTCGCTGCTTTTTACACCCATTCCCCAATAGCCGCTGTTGACCAGTGACACTTCCCCGGCTGTTTGGGGAATACTGATTTGCAGAGAGTTGGGGGTAGCTGAATGGAGAGGATTGCTCTTTGTAAGTTTTATCTGAGCCTTACCGGCGCCCTTAGACTCGATTGACCATCCGGGGCATTCTTCCTCGCTCCATCGGAATGATGCATCGCTGATGGTGCCCGACAGGTGGTTTTTAACAGGACCTGTGTACAGTTTATTCCCCTTTGCCGAATAACCTGCAGGAAATTCTTTCTCCTCAAAGCTTCGGTTCTGGACCAGCTCGGCATAGAGGCCCCCGTCGCCGGCATGGTTGATTTCTTCAAAGAAAACGCCGTACATCGATGAAGGGATATCTGCTCCTTTTTGAGCCATATCGATTACTATGGATCCTTCGGGTTGGGGTTTTGGGCTGCAGGAAGAGAGGATCAGGGCAGCTATTAAGCTTAGGAGACATATCTTTTCCATTGGTTTGAATTTTGTAATTTATTGATAATTAATTGTCTGCAATTCAATTTCCGTCGATGAATGTCGTAGGGACGCAAATAATGACTTAAAAGTAGGAAAATTTTTCCCTTTTCTCCGGTCAGTCAAGTTCCCGGTTGACGATAAGGAAATGGATCTTACCGATCTGTTCAGAGTGAAGGATCCGGATGTCAATGCCGACTATTCTCTCATGATGGATTGTGAAATGGGAGAAGTGATGCGATTTGTCATGAATTATAAAAGCGGGAAAAAGCCCATTAATACACATTGCCATGAAAAATTCTGAGCCCAAAAGTGCCAAACGCCGTTTTAATCCTTTTCGATACAGTTTTCTCAAGTTAACGCTGGTCGCACTCATGCTGGCCATGCCAGCCATCGTTTCAGCACAATGCACCCTGATGATCACCAATCCGGCGGCGGTATGCTCGCCCAATACGGTTGACATCACCAAAGCGGCGATAACCGCCGGAAGTGATGCGGGTCTGTCATTCTCCTACTGGACAAATGCCGGCGCCACGGTTGCGCTGGCTAGTCCGGGCGCTGTAGCAGCCAGCGGGATCTACTATATCAGAGCCGTCAATGTAAGCGGATGCATAAATATCAAACCTGTAGCCGTGATTGTCAATCCTGCTGTTCTCCCTACCTTTGCCCCTATCGGCCCGCTTTGCCAGAACAGTGCCGCACCGGCGCTGCCCACAACTTCCATAAATGGTATCACCGGAACCTGGAGCCCGGCTACCCTCAGCACTGCGATTCCCGGAATTTTTACCTTCACCTTTACCCCGTCTGCAGGCCAGTGCGCAACAACCTTTGTCATAACGGTTACTGTCAGGAATCTTGTTATACCGGTTTTTGCTGCCATCGGCCCCTTTTGTCCGGGATCTGCCCCACCCGTTTTGCCGGCCGTTTCAACCAACGGTGTGGCAGGCACCTGGAGCCCGGCAGTCATAAGTACCTCTGCAATTGGATTTTACACCTACACCTTTACACCCGCCGCTGGTGAATGTTCAATCGGTATTACAATGACTGTTGTGGTTACGGATCTGGTGGTTCCGGTGTTTGCCGCTATGGGGCCCTACTGCGTGGGCACCACCCCGGACGCTTTGCCAGCTACCTCCATAAATGGTATCAC
>JAPLDV010000332.1 GCA_026391235.1 Bacteroidia bacterium
GTAACAAAAGATAACAAAATGTTTATGGTGGTGGGAAGTCCGGGAGGATCGACCATCATTACCTCTGTTTTCCAAACTATTGTAAATGTTATCGACCATCGCATGACCATGCAGGAAGCTGTCAATGCCAAACGATTTCATCACCAGTGGCTGCCCGATCTGATTCAATTCGAGCCTGAAGCCATTGATTCGCTTACTGTTACAAGGCTTACAGATATGGGGCATCATTTGAAAAGGATAGGAAAGATCGGACGGGTTGATGCGATCCTGTTTTGGCCTGATGGGAGAATGGAAGGCGGCGCCGATCCGCGTGGCGATGATACAGCGAAAGGTTTTTAATTATACGAATCAAAAAGAAATAGCATTTTTGCCCGATTGGTTGACCATGATAAGAGCATTAATCAGTATGTTTCTCCGCCTGGGAAATTGGAAGATAACAGGTAACAAGCCAACTGCTGATAAATGCATCATAATTGTTTTGCCTCATACCAGTATATTTGACTTTGTGCTGGGCAAATTTTATGCGACTTTGGTAGGTATGAACCCGAAAGTCCTGATCAAAAAAGATGCCTTTTTCTTTCCACTGGGCGCGATTCTAAAGGCCTTAGGCGGCATCCCGGTGGACCGGGGTACGAACCGTCATTTAGCTGATCAGTTAATTGAATATTTCAGGAACAGGAAGGAATTCATCCTGGTTATAGCCCCCGAAGGCACAAGAAAAAAAGTTAAAAGGCTCAAGAGGGGCTTTTATCATATTGCCATGGAGACCGGACTGCCAGTTTATATGGGCTATATCAATTTCAAAACCAGACAGTTGGGTACCGGTCCGCAATTGCCTGTTACTGGTGATTTTAATGCAGATATGGATGTGTTGAAGGAGTTTTACAGGGGTATGGAAGGCATGTACCCCGAACGTTTTGATGCCAAAAGCCTATGTTAAACCTGCGGTCAGTATTTTACCGGCTACTAGCGAGATTGTGCCTCTTTATAACCGGCTGGAAACTTGAAGGCGAGATCCCTGAGATCCGTAAATGTGTGATTATCGGTGCACCGCATACAAGTTATTGGGATTTTTTCTTTGGCATGGTTTATAAACTCTACTATGACCTGAACATACAATTTCTGATCAAGAAGGAGCTTTTCAGGTTCCCGTTCAGATGGCTTTTCCATTGGATCGGTGGTATTCCGGTTGATCGAAGGAAACATGACAATCTGGTTGAGAAGTTGGGTGAGAGAATGCTAAGTTCCGACAACTTTTACCTGGCGATAGCACCGGAAGGTTCGAGAAAAGAGGTAATAGTTTGGAAACGGGGATTTTATCATATCGCAAAAAAAGCAGGTGTTCCAATAGTGCTGGGATATATGGATTACCGGAGAAAAGTGGTTGGGGTAGGGCCCTTGTTTTATCCGGGCACTGACATTGAGAAAGATATGAGAGAAATCGCCCGGTTCTATTGTACGATCCTGGCAAAATATCCGGCCAATTTTTTTATGTCAGGGGAACACCATGATCGCTGATAACATTGCGTCATACAAAATTTCAACCGGATGCACCGCCTTTCTCCCCGTTCCATCCAAAATCTGATGCCGGCAGGATGTACCTGATGCACAGATTAATACATTTTCATCGGCTTCTCTCACTGCCGGGAAAAGTACCAATTCCCCAACCTTCATCGAAAGCTCGAAATGCTCTTTCTCAAAACCGAAAGCCCCGGCCATGCCGCAGCAGCCGGAAGGGATCTCTGAACATTCGAAATTTTTCGGAAAATTTAATACGTATAATGTTGATGCAGTGGATGCTACGGCCTTTTGCTGGCAATGTCCATGGAGAAATATTTTCCGATATTCCCGGGTGAAACTATCTTCTGATATATTTCCGGTTTTCATTTCCCGCTCAAGAAATTCCTCGATGAGCAAAGAATGGTTACCAACCTGAAAGGCTTGCTGCCTCAGATCATCTCCAACCAGATCAGGAAACTCATCGCGAAACCCCAATATTGCGGAAGGTTCGATGCCGATCAACGGGTGCTCCTCATTGACCAGATTATAATAGAGATTGACATTTTCACGCGCTATCGACCGGGCTTTCCTCAATAATCCTTTTGAAATGAAGGTCCGTCCGCTTTGGGTTTTACGGGCAATTTTAACCTGGTATCCCAATCTTGTCAGTAGCTTAATGGCTTTTATCCCGATTGATGAGTCCTGATAATTGGTGAACTCATCTGCAAAAAGGTAAACAAATCCTTTTTGATGTTTTTCTGATGGATTAATAGTTAACAAGTTGCCACTGATCCAATTATTGAGGGATTGTTTTGCCAAAGGTGGCATGGACCGTCCGGCATGGAATCCGGCTATCCTTTTAAATGCACCCAAAAAAGGAGCAGTCTGCATAAAAGCATTTACCAGACGGGAGAAAGGTTGTGCCAAACGATATAAAACCGGTAAATAAGCGATTAAACGGGTTCGGAAACTAATTCCATGGGATGCCTGATATGATGGGCACATGGCTCCACCGGCCTGGGGAGACTTTCGGCAATCCCCACTGCCATTGCACTTTTCAGCGGCCCTGACCACGCCAAGCGTCGTGGAAAAGTCCTGGTAGGTTGAGATCTCCGGAGTCGGTACCCCGGGCTCATTCCTGAGGAATTGGTCCATCGGGGGAGCCTCGGTAATTTTACCCGGATTGAACAGGCTGCCGGGATCAAAAATGTTCTTTATTCTATTGATTAAAGCGTAATTATGATCTCCCAGCAATAATGGGATCAGCGCGGCCCTTAGCCTCCCGTCGCCATGCTCACCGCTCAGCGACCCCCTGTATTTCTTAACGATAGGCACAGTTTCTCGGGCTATCATTTTAAACTGCTCAATATCCGCAGGATCCTTCAGGTTCAACAAGGGCCTCAGATGAAGTTCCCCGCTACCCACATGGGCATGATAAACACAG
>JAPLDV010000585.1 GCA_026391235.1 Bacteroidia bacterium
GAAAAAGGGAGGGGCTCCTCTCTGAGGGAAATCCGGAGCTCATTCCCCCTCCCTTTTTCAGGGAGGGGGCCAGGGGGTGGGTACCTTTAAACGCTTCTGCACGAATCGTTTGCCGGTTATTAAGCTTAGGGCCGTTTGGCAACATACTGCGGGACTCTGACTTTGCCGCTGCAGCAGCTTTGCCTTATGGATTGACAAATGGGCCATCTGCCTTAACAAATGGTACCGTCTTCCTGATTTTATCATCCTAATTTTATTGCTCATCAGTTATGTGCCCGCCTGCAGGTGACTGATTAGTCCGACCCGACCTGTATGAACTTATTTATGAGTTCATTATGTTATGTTATTACAGGTTAATTATTAAAATCTATTTATCATGAAAAATCGTAAACTCTGGTTGGCCGGACTGGCATTATTGCCGCTGGCTGCCGTTATTGTTGTTAATCCGTTCCCGGGAAAAACCGATGCCCGTTCGGAATATGAAAAGCAGCTGTTGAAAGCTGCAAAATCAATTCCCGCTGAAAAAGAGTCAGGCAAAGAAGCTGAAGAAGAGGCCGGTATGGACCGGCCTGATATTGCAGCGTATACCGATTACATCAAGACCATGGATCCCCAAACCGGAACTGTTCCGCCGGGTAAACTGCAGGATGCTTATGACCGGACCCGGTCGTTACAGGCGTTGAAGGCAGGCGGTGCCGGGCTGGCATGGACCAACCGGATTAATAACAGCGGGGGAAGAACAAGGGTGATCTTTAATGATCCCAATGATCCTGAGCATAAAAAAGTCTGGGCCGGATCCGTTACCGGCGGATTGTGGTACAACAATGATGCTTACGCGAACGGAGAGTGGCATGCGGTTGACGACTTCTGGCCCGGACTGTCCGTGGCCTGTATGGCATCGGATCCGAAAAATACCAACATTTATTATGTGGGAACAGGGGAAAGCCAGACCGCCATGATCATTTACCGCGAATCTTCATCGCGCGGGGTTGGTATCATGCGATCAACAGATGCCGGTCAAACCTGGGAGCTTATACCTTCAACAAAAGACTGGGCTTATGTTACCGATATCCTGGTAAGGAATGAAAATGGACAAAGCGTAATTTATGCAGGGGTTGTTTCCGGTGTTTATAAAGGGAAACTGCACGAGAGCGATCCTTCCGACGGGCTCTACCGTTCGGTTAATGGCGGTGAGACCTGGGCACAGGTATTACCATTGATTGAAGGGGGAACCCGCCCGTTTGCACCTTCTGATATTGAGGTTTCAGCTGATGGCAGCCGGATCTTTGTGGGGACAACTTATCGGGGGCCCGACCGGCTGGGTGCTGCTTCCATACTTTATTCAGATAATGGGACAACCTGGACCGTAATGGATGATTATTATGATAAGCTGGTCAAGGGAGACCGGTGGGAATACAATTACCTGACCTATTCTTATGCCGGGAGGGTCATGCTGGCCAATGCCCCGTCGGATCCGAACGTGATGTACGCCGCTGTTGCCGGCGGATTTCCGGGCGATAGATATTCACCGGATCGTGTTCCGGCCGGGAATGCCTTCCGAACTGCTGGTTTCAACCGATGGCGGATTGTTTTATACAAACCAGACAGCAGCGGAATTGCCTGTTTTTGAGGGCAGAAACCAGTCGTACGGTACCCTTCAATACTATTATGCGGCAATGCATCCGGAAGCCGGACGTAACTTTTTTATCGGAGGATTGCAGGATAATGGCACGTCAATCGATGCGGATTTCGATGGCCAGAACATTTTTGGAACTATTTCAGGCGGTGATGGCTTTTATTGCTTTATAGATGAAGATGAGCCTGATCATCTCATCAGCACGATTTATTACACCTGGGTCTATCTTTTCAGCTTCCCTGATCTTCAGAATTACAGAAATTTGGGGATTACTGATTATAAGAATGGAACATTCTGTAATTCAATGGATTATGATTGGAAATATAATTTTCTATATGCCAATGGCTGCGGGTTTTCCGGTCAGAATGCAAATACACTGAGAGTTGTTAAATTGACCGATGAAGGAATATCTCCCATAGCATCGAACCCTCCGATAAAAGTGCCGACCAATTCCCCGGTGCCCTATTCGGCCATCAAGTGGTTCGTAAATTCTGGGGAATTTGCCAGCACCATCTATATCGGAACCGAAGCAGGAAGGTTATACAGGATGACTGAAGCCATGATAGCCGGTGAACTGACCGACATGACTTCGGATGCATTGCCGGTGGCCTATATCAGCAGCATCGATATTGGTCAAACTGAGGATACCTTGCTTCTGACTTATTCGAACTATGGGGTACCGTCGGTTTTTGTGACTGCTGACGGCGGCCAAAACTGGAAAAACGTTGAGGCTAATCTTCCGGATATGCCTGTCAGATGGGGCATTTTCCATCCTAAAAATGCCAGGCAGGTGATGCTGGCTACTGAAATCGGGATATGGACAACCGAGAATATTTTCGCACAAAATGTGGTTTGGACACCTGATATTCAGGGCATGGCAAATGTTCGGGTGGATATGGTTAAATTCCGGACATCCGATAATACGGTACTTGCAGCAACACATGGCAGGGGGATGTTTACTGCAAAATGGAACCCCATCTTCACGAGCGGCAAGGAAGATCTGATTACAGATCCTGATTTAATTCAGGTGTATCCAAATCCCAGTGATGGCCGGTTTGAAGTTAAGCTTGACAATCCCGGGGATGGAAACCTGATTATCATGGATATGGCCGGCAGGGTGGTGATCAATGAAGAAATCAGTGCTCAATCGGGCACCTGGCAGAAATCTTTTGATCTTACCAAACAGTCGAAGGGTACTTATTTGGTTAACGTGGCAGTAAATGGCAAAACCTACGCTAACCGATTAGTGTTGAAATAATTAATTGAACCTTAAGCCTTGCACCTTGAAACTTTTCATATAAACTTAGTCCTATGAAGCGAATTGTCATTTTGGCATCGATCATCGCGGTGTTGCAGCGGCTCTGACCGGCCAGCAGACTGTGATCAGGGGTAAGGTGGTTGACAAGAAAACCCGTCAGCCTGTGGTAGCAGCGAACTTGGTTTTGCCTGATGGAACAGGAGCCTATTCCATGGAGGAGGGGAGGTTTTCCTTGAAAGTAAGCAGTTTCCCGGTTAAAATCAGGATCAGCCATATCGCTTACGGAACCACTGAAATCGCTTTGAATTTTGCACCTAAACAAGAACTGGTGATCGAGCTGGAGGAGCTTGTCGGTGAGATCGGTGAGGTACAGATTACAGCCAAACGGTTACGTATCCTGACTGAAAATGATGATTTCTCCATTCAGGATTTTGCTTTCGACAAGGATAATCTTTGGCTGCTGGGCTATACGAATAACCAGGGAAGCAAGGGCAAACTATGGCTGGCAAACTGGTTTGGCGATACCATTTCATCAGTTCCTGTAAGAAGTGCTGAATCCCTTTTTCGCGACGTGTTCAGTACGGTTCACCTGGTACTCAAAGATTCAGTTTATCAGCTTTATGCACGAAGAGGAAAGATAGAACTTCCCTATTCTTCCGACAGGGAAGAATTTTTCGGGCTGATGGAACCCATTTTAGCCGGCTTTGCGAAAAAACTGGTTTACCGTGATATCAATCTGTTTGAACAACAGGCCACGATCTATTATCGCGACCTGACCTCAAAGGGCCCTCATTTATTAACTGTTATTACATACAGGCTTGGTC
>JAPLDV010000062.1 GCA_026391235.1 Bacteroidia bacterium
TCAATCCGGCTAACTTTACCACGTATCAGATCAGCGGATACCAGGAAAGCGCCTTCCGTCCGAAGGTTATTGAAAGAGACATCTTTCCACGAAGATGGGATTGCAGGAAAAACCCTGATAACACCGGTATGTGATTGTATAAGCATCTCCTGCAGGCCGAATGCAAAGGCAAAATTCCCTTCAAGGGTAAAAGGCCGGTACAGGAATTTCGATTTGCCGCTTTTGGTTTGGTCGCCATTTACGTGGAAGCTGTTTGGCAGGGTGAAGCAGGTTGCAAAATCCTTCAGGGCTGAAGCGGCTTTTTCACCGTCGAATGCCCGGGCATATAGGTTGCCTAACCAGCTGTAAGAATAGCCACACCACCAATCGGGGCCAAATTTCTCGAGGGTCCGGAGTGTATTCGTGAGGATCTTTTGCTCGGCTGGTCCATTCGACCAATCGATCACACCCAGCGGGTGCCATCCGATCAGATGGGAAAAATGCCGGTGACTTTCAAGGTATTGCTGACCGGGAGCAAAATTCAGCCCGGTTGAATCAGAAGCCAGTCCGGGCCATTCGTTCAGGATCCGGGCCCACTTTGCGGCATCATTATTCAAACCCAGTTCGGTTGCCAGTTCAGCTGATTTATCAAATACAAACCTGATCAATCCGATATCGAAGTTGGTGGTCTGGCTGAACCATGCCTGAGGCGAATTATCATGAATTTCAGGGGATGAGCTAAGTGGAAGCTTACGTAGACCGCTGGAATCCCGTACTGAAAATTCATCCAGGAATTGTGCTACAGATGATAAATAAGGATAAGCTCTTTCAGCCAGAAATTTGCGGTCGAGGGTATAGCGCCAGTGCAGGTAGAAATGCTGCGAAAGCCAGGCTGAAACCGTTGGCCCGAAGGAGTATTGGATCCACCCACCCATAGGCTCACCCAGGAGGGTTGAAACCCCGGGAACGTTCAGCCCGCCCACACCAAAATAGGTCCGGGTATACTTTTCCGAAACTGCTCTTATATCCCAGAGCCAGTTCGGGTAGCCCATTTCCAGGTCGAGATGGTTGGCGCTATAAGCAGGCCAGTATGACAACTGGGTATTCAGATCGTTGTGAAAATCCCCTTTCCACGGTGGGAGTTTCCCGTTATCAGCGGTCCAGACGGATTGAAGGGAGATCGGGGGAGCATCGGCGCGGGCGGCTGATCCGAATTTATATTGCTCGAGATACCATTGTTTCTGAAGAATGGTATCCGGTACCTGTATATCGGATTTTGCCCAGAAATCCTGCCACCAGTCTTTATGCTCCAATAAGGCTCTGGCAAAACCCTCAGCAGATTTTGTGACTCCGGTTGCCTCCGGCAGGCCTTTCTGATCGGAAAGAGACGAAGTCACCGACCACCTGCCTGTCAGCATTCTTCCCTGTATAACCCACTCAACCGACACCACATAGTAAAACCCCGGACTACCATTTTGCCGGTAAACCAATTTACCTGGCATTTCGGTTACTTTACCCTGCGTATAACCTAGCTTTCTCAGGTCCTGCCCTCCGACAACATCGATTTTGCCGGCGTCGTTTTGATCCTGATAAACCGGAGGCACGAGCTTCAATGCAAATTCCTTTGGTATTCCGGTGAAGCGGAAATACCCGACAGGTTGAGCCGCATGTACAAAAACCTGCAGCTTTACTCCGTCGGGCCAGGTAACATTACCGGTTGCATCGGCCAGGTTCAGTTCGGTTTTGGCCGGTTCACCTGACCGGTTCCATGAAAACTCCAAAGCTGCGCCCGGTATCTTTGTCGGGGTGACGGCATTGTCATAAGCCCGGTAATCAAACAGATCCTGGACTTTTCCATAATCCTTTTCAAGCCATTTCTGCATCACCCATTTAAAGTTCCATTCCGGCAGGCTGAGCTCCGGAACCGGCCGCAGGTCCCACAAATCGGCACGATCAAGGGAAAAACGCAGAAAATCACCTTTCTGCCAGATCAATGCCCCGAGCCATCCGTTGCCGAGCGGCAGACCCTCGTCCCAGGTTTTGGCAAGAGCATTAAATTTCAGGTTGTTCTCTGATGCCGGGCCTTTCGAAGAAGAACAGGAGACAAAAGACAGAAGACAGGAGACAGAAATGCATAAACGGATGAGGTGTTTCATGTTTGGAAGCTTTTTCGAATTATAATGCCATTTTTGTAAAGATATTGAAAAAACATTCCTCCGATGAAATCAAGGAAATTCTCAATTCCGGCGCGGATACGCAGTTTTAAATACGCTTTCCGGGGACTGTGGTGGCTCATCCGCGAAGAGCACAATTCATGGATTCACCTATCAATTGCCGTTATATTGATTCCGGTATGTATTCTGTTGCATTTGTCGCTTGTTGAATGGATCCTGATCACTTTGTGCATCGGGTTTGTTCTTGCTTTGGAGTTAATCAATTCGGCCTTTGAGCGGCTGACTGATAAAATATCGCCCGAACGTGATCCCGATATCGGAAAAATCAAGGACATTGCAGCGGCTGCAGTACTTATCAGTGCTGTTGCTGCGGCTGTTGTGGGCCTGATCATACTGGGCCCCAAACTTTTCGCACTGATCAAGCCATGAAGAGAATTGAATTTTTAAGAACCTCGTTTTTGGGTGTAGCCGGATTCACACTGATATCTCCGTTCTTATCCGGATCTTCCGGAAAACAGGTGATGCCAGGCAACTGGGCCTGGATGGATGGGTCAATCCATACCTCATTGAATCAATGGAAAGAGCTGTTCGATAAGCTGTTGAATGCCAACATCAGTGGTCTGCTGATTAATGGAAGCAACGAAGTGTACGAAAAAATCGGGCCGCTGAGCCTTCAGTCGGGCATTCAGGTACACGCCTGGCGGTGGACCATGAACCGTGGTGATTACATGAAGGAGCATCCGGAATGGTATACCGTGAACCGGTTGGGGAATTCAGTGGTGGATAAGCCTCCCTATGTTCATTACTACCGGTGGCTCTGCCCTTCCCGGCCTGAGGTTAAGGATCTGCTGGTGAAGAATTATTCCGGTCTGGCGCAAATTACGGGAATCAGGGGGGTGCACCTCGATTATGTAAGATATTGCGACATATTCCTTCCGGTTGGATTGCTGCCCAAATACAACCTGGTGCAGGACTTTGAGATGCCGGAATTTGATTACTGCTACTGTCCGCTTTGCCGTTCAATCTTTAAACAAAAATCAGGATATGATCCGATGGATCAAAAAGATCCGGATCAGGACCGCGCCTGGCACCAGTTCAGGCTCGATCAACTCGTTAATGTGGTTCAGGAAATCGCCAAAGCTGTCCACCATCTGGATTCTGTGATCACTGCGGCCGTTTTTCCAACACCGGAAATGTCACGGCGAATGGTTCGTCAGGATTGGTCCCGGTTCGAACTGGATGCTTATCTTCCAATGCTTTATCATGAGTATTACCAGAAACCCACCGATTGGATCGGGGAATGCGTAACCGATATCAGAAAAGAAATCGGAGGGTCTGTACCGGTATATGCCGGTATTATGGTAAATCCGCGGACTTTTACACCAGCAGTCCTCGCCAAAACCATTCGCCAGGTTAAGGAGGCCGGTGGTCAGGGGATCTCAGCTTTTACAGCCGGCGGTCTCACGAAAGAACAATTGCAGACGTTGCGTAGAGACGGATAATTATCCGTCTCTACATCATGTTCAACGTTATTTCATCCGCAAATATCCAGCACGGATTCCCGGCTCCGCCATGGCTTGGGGGGCAAATTTTTGGACTGACTGCTTTTACCCGTATATATCTGGTCTTAAACGCTTTTGAGATGCCGAATTCCTTGCGGATATCAGTGAATTTATCCCAGGCTTTATCATTTACAATACGACCGGCGGTTTCAAAATTCCGACCGTCTGAGGAATATTCGAAAATCACCTCTGTCGGCAGGAAAATCCAGCTCCCGGTAGAATTGAGAAAATCAGCAGAGATCCTTTTGAATTCTTTCATTTCTCCAAGATCGATATCGGCAATCATATCTTTACCTTCCCATCCGAGCCATTCCCCGTTGGCAAAATCCGGATCACCGGTGCGGCCATCGAGCAGGATGATCTGGTTCTTTGGCGGATATTTCGTACTTGGCGGATTTGAAAACCGGATGGAGAAATTCGCTTTAACAAAATTTCCGGTCCTGATAAAGCTTTTAACTCCGCGCCCATCGATGGCGACTGCTTTTATCAGGGTTGATTGCTTAATAGTCAGCGGAATACGATATTTGAGGGAATTAACATCCGGTATGGACCCGTCGGATGAATAATAGATCTGATCAGTATCAGCGTCACTTGACAACCTGACACTTATCGAATCAATGAAAGCCCCTGACTCCGGCTTCATATTAAACTGAGGCAGTCGTTTATGTAAAGCAATAAAAGCGATTGCAGGAGTTGAACGGGATTGAATGACACGGACCCTCACTTTTGATGCGGTAACCGGTTCAAACCTTAGAAACCGTGAGTATCCGGCAGTGGTGGCACGGGTAACTTCGCGCCAGCGTTCCTCTTTCCAGATTTCCAGGGAGAACTGTTCAATTCGTTGGCCATACCGGATATTTTCACAGACTTCCAGGCAGTCGAAAGTCTTTTCCCCGGTTAGTTCAAAGGTTAAAAATGATGTTTGCTCCCCTTTCTTCGGCATCCAGAATTTTTCAAGTCCCCGAGTGAGCACGTTAACCGGATTTGTCCCTGGTGCAGAAGAAGATGCCGAGACTTTTGCGCCATCGGCCAGGTTTTCATTAAATATCACATCCCGGACCGATTTGAATTCCTTTAGGATAGCAGCATCGTTCTCATGGATCAGTCCCCTTTGATCCGGAGGAACGTTCAACAGGAGCAGTGAGTTTTGCCCGACCGAAGCAAACCAGATGTCCAATAATTTTTCAGGGGTTTTCACCCTCTCATCTTCTGATGCATGGTAGAACCAGCCTGGACGGATGGAGACATCCACTTCGGAGGGGTACCAGATCAGGGCCGGGGCCTGGATGATTTTGCTGCGGCTGCCGAGATCCTGCTGCATCATGTCCCCTGAAGGAATAAACACCCCATCAGTGGGGGCCTTCTGCGATACAGCAGCAATTTTATCGGTATTGCTTGACTGATAAGGCACTACCGACCATTCGGTTGGCCTTCCATAACCGGATTCAGTACCCACCCAGCGTACATCGGGGCCCATTACGGCAATGGTTGCCTGTGGCTGAAGCTTCCTTATCGTCGAATAGAAACGGAGCCAGTCGTAAACCTGCCGCTTGCCGTTCGGGCCTTCGCCGCAGGCCCCGTCGAACCATACTTCATCAACCCTGCCGTATTTGGTAAGCAGCTCGGTAAGCTGGTTTACGAAATGGTCGTTGTACTGATCCGTTCCATAAGTTTGCTCGTGGCGGTCCCAGGGCGAAAGGTACACGCCGAATTTCATGCCTGCGGCCTGGCAAGCCTTTGCAAGGGCACCAACTACATCTCCTTTGCCGCCCATCCAGGGTGAGGATTTTACGCAATGTTTGGTAAAGTCAGTCTGCCACAGGCAAAACCCGTCATGATGCTTTGCCGTGACAATGATCATTTTCATTCCGGCATCTTTAGCAACCTGCACCCACTGGCCTGCATCGAAAGCCGTTGGATTGAACAAGGCCGGATCTTCGGTGCCCTGACCCCATTCGCGGTTGGTAAACGTGTTCATCCCGAAGTGGGCAAACATGGTAAATTCAAGTTCCTGCCAGGCAACCTGTCGTTCCGACGGGACCACACGGGAGGCCTTTTCAATGATCGATTCAGATTTTTCGCCCGGTTTAATGGCAATGTAATTGCTTTTTGGCCGGGATTCGCGGCAGGAGGGCAGCAGGAACAAGCTGGCGAGGAGAAGGGTGATTAGGTGTTTCATGGAGTTTCAGGGTTTCAGGGTTTCAGGGTTTCAGGGTTGTGGTCACGCAGGAGCAATTGTCATCCCGACGAAGGTCGGATCTCGTGACGCTACTCTGAGTTTCATTGGTGCAGGTTGCAGGTTATGGGTTATCGGTTATCAGTTAGTCTCGCCGGAGCGCCACCCTCTCCCGCGAGCTTGCGAACACACTCACACTCACCATACCCAAACACACACTCGCTTCGAGGGTAACGTGGATCAAAAATAAGAAAAAGAACGATGAATTGCTTTTGCTTCCTGTATCTTTGATTTTGCCAAGATGAAACCATCATGAAAAATCTTATCCGTTCAATTTTACTGGTTTGCATCGTAACCGTCGCTCCTATCGGTGCTATTTCTCAGGTTATCACCCCGACCGGGATCGATCAGCTGGTTGAAAGTACGCTGAGAACTTTCGATGTTCCGGGAATTGCAGTCGCCATTGTAAAAGACGGACGGATGGTATTTGCCAAAGGATACGGGGTGCGGTCGCTGCAAACCGGGAAGCCGGTTGATGAGCATACCTTGTTCGGTATCGCATCCAATACCAAGGCATTTACCGCAACGGCCCTTGGCATGCTGATCGATGAGGGTAAATTGAACTGGGACGATAAAGTGATCGATTACATTCCTGAATTCAGGTTATACAATCCCTATGTCACCCAGGACTTTACCATACGGGATCTGCTTTGCCACCGGAGCGGGATGGGGCTGGGGGCAGGAGATTTGATGATCTGGCCCGACGGAAGTGATTTTACCAGATCGGATATTATCCATAATCTCCGGTACCTTAAGCAGGTATCCCCTTTCCGGTCTAAATATGATTATGACAATAATCTGTATATCGTTGCAGGTGAGGTCATTGCCCATGTTTCCGAAATGTCTTGGGAGGATTTTATTCAAAAGCATATCCTGGAGCCGCTGAACATGAAGGAAACTGCACCGTCCTTTGTGCGGTTGAAAGATACGTCCGATGTTATAGCCGCACATGGCATGGTCAATGGTAAGGTTCAGGTAATCGAGCGGACAAAAAGTGAGCTCATGAATGCCGCAGGAGGAATTTACTCCAGTGTTTATGATCTGAGCAGGTGGGTGATCATGCAATTAAACAATGGAGCATTTGGCCCTGAAAGTAAAACCCCGCTGATCAGTAAAAAGATTCAGAAAGATTTATGGACCCCTCAAACCCTGATTGGAGTGAACACCTCACCTCCCTACAACTCTCATTTTGCCGCATACGGATTGGGGTTCCGGCTTTCTGACGTAAAGGGATACCTGGAGGTTTCACATACCGGCGGGTTAGCCGGAATGGTTACACAAATCACGATGTTTCCCGAGCTTAACCTGGGAATCATTGTATTGACCAATCAGCAAGTTGGAGCATCATTCGGCGCCATCACCAATCAGATCAAGGACAGTTACCTGGGAATAACAGGAATGGACTGGGTTAAGATATTCAGTGAGAGGGTTAAGAAAGGTGAAGAAGAAGCCGCAAAGGTTACGAGTCAGGTTTGGGCCGATATTGCAAAACAACAAGCCTCCGGATCTGCCTTTAAACCTGATCCGGCCGTTTATACCGGAACTTACTCGGATTCCTGGTTCGGTGAGATTTTCATCGAGCTGAAAGAGGGCCGGCTTTGGTTCCGGGCAAAACGGTCACCCGGGCTAACCGGTGAACTGATTTATTACCAGGGACAAACCTTTATCGCCAAATGGAACGACCGGAGCATGGATGCCGATGCTTTCGTTTTGTTCCAGCCGGGTTATGACGGAAAAGCTGCCGGCATCAAAATGAAAGCCATCTCCCCGCTGACGGATTTCAGCTACGATTTCCAGGATCTGGAGTTTGAGAGGGTGAAAGATGGGAACTAACCTAAGAAGTACGCGGATTTTCGCGGATCTTAAATATATTCGCAAAAATCCGCGCTGCGGAGCATCCGCGTCATCCGCGTTCCAATAGACTGCCTAAATAAATTGAACTCTCAACTCTAAACAATATGAAAACCAATGCGTTCTTACCGATTCTTATTCTGATTTGTCTACTGTCAATTTATCAGGCATCGGCACAGTCCAATATTGATAGACCACTCACCGAAAAAACGCTCGTTGCCTGGGTGGCACTCTCCGATCTTAATCAGCAGGGTGGCAGTGCGTTAACCATAGATGACGGGTTCGGCCATTTTGATGCCATTGTTTTCGGTGAGCGTGATTAGGGAAAGTGGATGGCGGGCAGCGATGGGTTCAACCGGACCGAGGTGATTCAGATATCGTATCCGGAAGATACAGC
>JAPLDV010000917.1 GCA_026391235.1 Bacteroidia bacterium
TCCCAGTCCTTTCTGCTACCCAATTTGTAACCAGCCACCAGGTTAAGGTTGTGGCGTCGATCAAAATGGGGCACATAATCCGTGAATTCGTCTTCACGGGTCACATAGCCCAGTGAATAAGCCAGATATAGATTCCAGGATGCGGTATTCCAGTCAGCCAGGCAATCAACACCATAAGCCCAGCCCTTTTCAATGATAAAATACTTGATCAGGTATTCAGGGAAGACATTATCCGCATTCAGCACGAGGTCATACATTTTATACCGGTTATAATTAATCATCCGGTAGTAGTCCTTGACATAACCTTCGACAGACAATTTCAGGTTTTTAGGACCGAAGAAACTCAAGCCGAGAACGGCATGCCAGGCAAGTGAGATTTTATCGTTGATGTATTTCCCGCGATAGGTATCCTGGACCCAGGAGGGTCCAATATAATACCCCTGGAAGAGGTTCACAACATCTTCAGGAGAGGTTGTCGATACGAGATTTTGCGAATAGAGGCCGGTCGCAAAATTCATACTCAGGAGGTCGTTGATACGGTACCGGACCTTCAGTCGGGGTTCGGGTGCAAAGAATGACTGATCGGCGTAATAGTGCAACCGTAAGCCAGGTTCGATCAGGAAACGAGCCGCTTCGATTTTTGAATCCAGAAAAGTGAGGATCTCCGTGGTAAAGTACTCGTTTTCTTGTAGGAGGTTACCGATACCGGCAAATGTATGAAGGGTATTTATGACATTCATTTCGGTTCCCCATAAAAAACTGAAAACCGGGCCATTGTAAAAGACTTTAAACATAGCTTCGAGGCTATTATACCGGGTGATTCGCGGACGCTTCGATTGTTCCAGGAATTTACCGCGGTAATCGGAATAATAGAGTGTCGATTCAAACAGAAGCCTGCTGCTGCTAGGTGAAACCAGAAAACGGAGTCCGCCACCATTGTTTTCCCAGGATGAATGCATTAGTCCGGTATAATCCGCCGCATCGGTAAAATGCATGCCGATCAGGTCGAGCTGATCTCCCTTGCGGCCAATGAGACTGACTTTGCCGAAAAAATCATTGTAATTAAATGGAATTCCGGTGCTATCCAGGTATGGATAGACCAATCCGGCAGTTTTGTTGATATATGAACCCTTATTATAGAGGATTACCGACACCGACGACGGGTCTTTCTCCGTCATTTTCTTCAGCGGCCCTTCAACCATGAATCCGTAGCCAAAGGTTGAGGCAGAAGTTTTGGCCTTGAATTCGCGACGGTTTCCAATGCGGGTTCTTATATCAATGACCGATGAGGTCCTGCCTCCATACCGGGCACTAAATCCGGCGGTATAAACATCGACCGAACCAATGGTTTCAGTATCAAATACCGAGGCAAATCCAACTGAATGGAAAGGATTGATCACGGTTATCCCGTCAATTTTAACCAGGTTCTGTACTGAAGCCCCTCCTCTCACATAGAATTGCCCGCCACGGTCGCCGGTAAAAATGATTCCCGGTATCACCTGAAGATATTCGGCCAGGTCAGACTGGCCGGTTAAACCGGGAATTCTTTTCAGTGTTTCCTGAGTCAGGTGATGTGCCGACACTGTATTCATGCGCTCCATCCTCAATCGTTCAGCGTTAATTGTGGCTATCTGCAATTCATAGATGTGCGGTTTAAGGTAAATTACCAGCTGCTCCATCACATCAGGCCTGATCATTACATTCTTCAGGTAATCCTCAAACCCGAGACATGAAACCTTGATAACCTGGCTGCCTACCGGGACATGGGTAAAAAGGAAGAACCCATCCGGATCGGTGACAGCACCTGTTTTGGTGCCTACAAGGCTGATTGAAGCAAACGGAACTGGCTGGAGAGATGATGCTTCATATACAAAACCTTTGACAATACCAGTCTGTGGAAATACCTGCATGCTATTTATCAGTAAAAGCATGCAAATGACTAATTCTGATTTTTTCATCGTACCTGTGAAAAAAAAGGGTTAAACAAGGTAGAATCAGGATCAGTATAGGGACCATTATAAAGAAAACGCACAAATTTCAGATGCCGGATAGTGCTGGAATCTGCCAGAACTGAATTAAAGGATTCGAGGGGGCATACATTTTTCAATTTCGCATGGTGGACTGCAAAGAACAATCCCATTCCACCTTTTATATTGCTGAAATATTGCTTGCGATTATCTGTAAACCGGCTGGCAATATTCAAATAGTTTGCAAGGGCTTCATCTCCGGTCCAGACCGAAAAGTCGAACCGGTAAAACATCCTGAAATCCACCATCGGATCATCCAATATCAATTTATTAAGCAGTCCCAATACATAGGCCAATTGAAAATCCCTGCCATACTCATTCTGGGGAGCATACTTTGGTGTATCGCTGAAAGTCACTTTCCGGAAAAGGGTATCTCCGTTCAGCATAAAATCGAGGTATTTGAAAGATACCGTCCAAACGGTAGCGGATGCGGGCAGATAGCTAATATGGAATGGCCTTTCAGGATCTGTAAACCTGAACTTCCCATGAACCACCGCAGCCGGAACAGGATAGGTAAATTCGGCTGGCATGAGGGCGGAAATACTGGACGACAGGGTCTTGCCGTTTGCCGGATTTTCAATTTTCAAGGTGTAGGTTTGCCCGGGAGCCAGACCGTAATCTCCCAGCTGGTATATTATATTACCCGAGGGCTCCTCAAGGTAAACCCGAACAGAGGTATCTGGCAGATAATAAGCAGGATCATTGACCATCACAGTGGCATCGCCCTTGCCATTGATGAGTCTGCGAACCTTAACCTGCTGGACGGTACCTGAACCATCAAGGCAGCCAATTACATATAGCATATCGGGGGCATCACCGGGAAACATATCGATCTCGTTATTGCAGGAAATTGATAATCCCCAGAGAATCGCCGCTGACAGGATCAGACGGAACGTTTTCATGACATAACATATTAGTTAAGGGGACAAAACAAAGGTGCGCAAACCCGGCGGATTCACAACCAACAAAAGAGAAAATATTCGTGAGGGAGTTAAGGGAGTTAAGGGAGTTAAGGGAGTTAAGGGAGTGGGTGAATTAAAGGAGGAATGAAGAATATCCTTCAATAGTTTGCCGGTGGCATCGAAAAGTTTTATCCGGATGGATCCTGAGCCACACCAGAGAGATTATAAGACCCGGCAGAGGCGAACCACGAAAAAAGAAACCCGGGAGAAGAAATTCAATGAACAGCAAACCCTTATGAAATTTTCTTTAGATCGTCAGGAATAGGGAGGCATGTTTGCCTCCGTTCCGAATCTCCATCATACCAGCCGTAGAGACGCATATTTGCCTCCGTTTAGTCCAACCAAGGTACTGTTGGGCTGACGCATATTGGTGTAGGCCTGGGCCAGAAAAGGTAGGAAATACAATTTTGTGTTGCCCCCGAATTCATTCGGGGGGTTAGGAGATAAAGATTGTAAACCAGGGCTTTGAGCCCAAATCCTTAAAACTATACACTTTCAGGAATTCCTGGTATTCGTCCTTAAAAGTCTTCTACTTATAACAACAGGAAATTGATTGAAATGGAAATTTTACGGTAATAATAGACGATCTAACCTTAACCAAACAACATTGGATGTATAATGTTCGTATCAGTTATGGTAACTGATCAGAGTTGAAAGAAAGGCTATATAAACCGGGGAGACACTGAGATCACGAATAAACACAGAGATTCACCCGTCCACAGTAGGATTTTTGCGATATCTTTGTTCGCTTACCAACCATATCCCAATGGCCCTTCTAAATCTTAAATCCTTTAACCTTTTTACTTTCCTCCTTACTTTATTCCTGAGCCTTGAGCCTTGCGCCCTGATTCTTGTGCCAACTGCTTTGCAGGGTCAGTCGAGGCCCAAAGTGGGATTGGTGCTTAGCGGCGGAGGGGCAGCCGGACTGGCGCATATCGGTGCGATCAGGGTATTGGAGGAGGCTGGCATTCCTATCGATTATGTTGCAGGAACAAGCATGGGATCGATTGTAGGCGGGATGTTTGCGATGGGCTATACCGCAGCTGAGATGGAGAAACTGGTTAAGGAGATAAACTGGGAATCTCTCCTGGCTGATGTGGTTCCCCGCAACGATCTCACTTTTGAGTATAAGGAGCAACTCGAGAAATATTTTTATGATTTCCCGATAAGCAAGGGAAAACTTCAACTGCCAACCGGTTTAATTGCGGGTACAAATATTACCAACTTACTGGCAGGCATCACCTGGCCGGCTTATAAAATCAAGATTTTCAACCAGTTGCCCAGACCGTTCCTGTGCATAGGCGCTGATGTGGTTACCGGACAAGAGGTGGTGCTAAGCAGCGGTAACCTGCACGATGCTTTGCGCGCCAGTATGGCTATACCCACGGTATTCACTCCTGTTGAGGTAAACGGGAAGCTGCTCATAGATGGTGGATTCATCAATAATTTTCCTGCCGATCATCTCAAGGAAATGGGAGCTGACATCATCATCGGAATTGACGTCCAGAGAGAGCTTTACAAAAAAACCGAACTCCACTCGCTTATCACCATCCTTAAACAGATCAGCACGTTAACCCGGGAAGACATCAATGCCCGCAACAGGCTCTTGTGTGATATCCTCATTCGTCCGAATACTCCCGGTGCGAGTACATTAACCTTTGGCATGGCCGATTCGATCATCCGCACCGGGGAGAGATATGCCCGTGCCCAATGGATTACGCTTAAAAAACTGGCTGACAAACTGAATACTTATTCAGTCGGCCAAGAGAGCCAGGTGGTTCCCTTACCCAAAGTGGACTCCTTGTTTGTCAGGGAGATTGCTTTTACCGGATTAGAAAAGGTAAATCCTGATTTTGTTCAGTCCAGGATGAATCTTCCTTTCCCGGCCTGGCTCAGGGAGAACGATATTTTTCGTGCCATGCAGCGGGTATACGGAACGAATGAATTTACAAAGATCACCTACCAGCTGGATCCCGTTTCGGATGGAGTACGTCTTACGGTAAGGGCTGAAGAAAAAGAAAAAAACCTTGTGCATGTTGGTCTCCATTTCGACAATCTGTTCAATGCATCTTTGCTTGCACGGGCTGATCTGCGTAACCTTTTGAAGCCGGGAGATCAACTGGGTTTCGACATAAATCTGGGGGAGAATCCGAATCTCAATGCATCTTATTTTTTCTTATTCCGAAAAAGGCACCAGTATGGGCTGATCGCTGAAGTTGGCCGGCTCCGCGCTTATGAATACAAAGATAACCGGAAGATCAGCAGTCAAATTTATCGAAACGGATCGCTGGATTTCGTTATACGAACCACCTGGCGCAACCAGTTCGCGGCGACCTTGGGTATCCAGGGTGAAATCGCCGGGATTTCCCCGAATATCGGTGACTGGAATATACAAACGTTCAGCTCAAAAATGGTCAATCTCTTCATTCAGCTTAAGAAGGACAACTTCAACAAAATTCCCTATCCTACCCAGGGAGAGAAGGCGGAACTGATGATTAAGGAAGTCAATAACTTTACGGATAAGGGCAACATACCTGCCTTGATTTTTGATTTCAGATACCGGAGGGCATTCGAGCTTTCTCCAAAATGGAGCCTTCAGCCATCGGTAATTGCAACATTTGCCTTAGGGGATTCGATCCCCTATCCTTACCGCTCTTATATCGGCGGACTTGGCTATTATCACAAAAGTGTGATCCCGTTTGCCGGTATGGACTACATGGAACGCGCATCCAACCATGCCCTTATCGTGAGGGCAGATCTCCAATACCGTTTACGGGGCAATCATTACCTGGTTTTGAAATTGAACGCCGGCAAATCGTTCAATACGTTAAGCCAATTCAATTATGCCAAAGCAAATCTGGCCGGTATCGGATTAACCTACGGATATTCAAGTCCGATAGGTCCGGTTGAAGTCACACTGATGGGCTCAACCACGAGTAAAAGACCAATCCTGTTTATTAATCTCGGATATTGGATAAGATGATTTGTTTGAAATAATAAAAATTGTACTTTTAACCGATTGAAAAATTACACTCATTTAAAACAATTGCTATGAGAAAATTTACACTTTTAATTGCAACATTGGTTTTGTGCTCGATCACATACGGACAGGTAGCCATAAAAGGTGTCTCCGCTCCGGTTAAGGATGATCAGACTCAATCAGCGCAGCTTACCCCTCCATTAAAAGGGGGTGGGGATGTGTTTTGGTCTACCACTTTCGGATGGAAGGACCCCTCCAATCCACAAGGGTGGTCATTACCAGAAGGCTGGAATATCGTGGATGGAGCGGACTTGGGAAACTATTGGAAATGGATGAATGCTGATGACACTGTGGGCGGATGCTGCAGCGGAGGACAGACAGCTCCCAGGCATTTTGTTTCCCGTGCCGATGGCTGCATTTTTGTGCCTGCCGACCCGTATAATAGCCGGGATGGGATTCTTACTACGGCTGAGATGGATACCCACATTACCACTCCTCCGATTGACTGTTCTTCAAAATCTACGGTCGTGGTAAAGTTCAATCAGTATTTCCGCCTTTGCTGCAATGAAGTATTTCAACTGATGATGCAGGTCACCAATGACGGCGGAGTTCACTGGGCCACTTACGACTGCAGGTTCGGTATGGGAGCTAACATAATTACCCCGAGAAGGTATCTTTCAGTTGAATTTAACATCTCTGATGTCGCAGCCAGCCTGCCGAATGTA
>JAPLDV010000719.1 GCA_026391235.1 Bacteroidia bacterium
CGGTACCGTGATAGGTCGACATAAGCCCCGGGATCGTAAAATTGTAGCTTCCGAGAGTGAAAAGAGTGGCACCCTGTATGGGGAAAACGGTCCCCGAAAAGAACATGAAAAGGAACAACGGAAAATTCCCGACAATCAATACCTCATTCACGGATTTGGTCAGCCCTGCGAGGATCAGACTGAAACCGATGACTGACAAACAGGTGAGAATGCAAACCAGGAGGAACAGCCAAAAGGAGCCTGAAAAATCAAAGTCGAACAGGTACGCTGCCCAAAGGGTGAGAAGGATGCTTACCAACCCAACCAGAACCTGGATAATCGTAATTCCCGCCATGTAGGTCAGCGGTCTTACCCTCGATAGTTTAAGCCGGAGCATAGTCTTTTTCTCGGGCTCGACGACAAATGCAATGGCACCGGAAAACATCAGCATAATAGTGGCCAGTACCAGCAACCCGGGTATGGCAATGGTAAATTCGTTCAACTTCGAGGATTGGCCGGCCGGCGTTTCAATAAAATGATATGGCTCCATTGTTCCCGTAACCGAATTAATATATCCGGATACATAGGTGATCCCCAGGATTGCTGAAATCATATAATTGGTTTCAGTCAGATTTCCTGATAATTCAAATGGAACCCTCACACCGCCGCCCGATTGCTTTAACCGGATACTGTCGGAAAAACCGGCAGGGATGATAATCATCGCATTCGATTTTTTATTCCGCACCTGTTCCTCTGCCACAGACCGGTTACTGACTTCCCGGAAAGTGACAGGCATGGTGTCGTTTTTGACCGATTCGAGGTATTTTAGAAGCTCCTTTCCATAATCAGCTGATGAAATCGCAGCAGATGGCCGGTCGAGGTTAACCACACACACCTGGAGATTCAAAGTCGTGCTTTTGTAGATCAGGTAGAATATGCCTACAAAGAAAGGTGCCATGGTAACCGTCAGCAGCAGGATCCAGAACTGCCTGATCTGCTCGGTAAAGCTTTTACGGATGACTGCCAGAATTTTCATGAGCGTAAATTTTTACCGGTAAGTTGAATGAACACATCTTCGAGAGTATTTTCACGCAGCTTAATCTCGCTGGCATGAAATCCGGCTTTGTTGAGGGTTTCGAGCAGTAACGGCAATAGTTGTATAGGATCCGGACACTGGGCGAGAAGTTGTCCGTTGTCGGTTGTCAGATTTTGGATGAGGGGAAACAATCGCTTAAGTTGTTCAATCCCTGCATTTTCAATGGGCTTGTCGAGGCTGATCTGCAAAGTGTTTTGGGTTCCGATGGAATGCTTGAGGTTTTCCGGGGTATCCACCATCAGGATTTTACCCTGATCAATGATGGCCACCCTGTTGGATAAGCGATCGGCCTCATCCATATTGTGCGTGGTTAGGATAATCGTTCGGGAACCGGCTAAACTCTTAATGAACTCCCGCATCATCAGCCTGCTTTGCGGATCAAGACCGGCTTCGGGTTCATCCAGAATGAGAACAGCCGGATCATGTACCAATGCCAGAGCAATGTTCAGTCTTCGTTTCATCCCGCCTGACAGCCTCCTCGCCTGTTTATTGGAGTGAGGAGTCAGTCCGAGTTGATCCAGAAGGCTTATGCTTCTTGACTTAGCCAGTTTTCGAGGCAGGTTATACATCTCTCCGGAAAAAACCATTTGCTCCTGGCAGGTTAGCCGCTCCCAGTGCACATTATCCTGAGGACATACTCCAAGCAATGATTTACCATCCGGAAATTGATGTAACGTTTTGCCATTGAGCAGAACTTCCCCTTCATCGGGTTTCAGCAATCCGCAGAACATCCTGATTGCCGTGGTTTTACCGGCCCCGTTTGGTCCGAGAAAGCCGAGTATCTCCCCCGGATACACTTCGAGGTTGATATGATCGACTGCTACCTGTTCGCCAAAGCGCTTGGTGAGATTGATTGCTTCGATTCTTATCGGATTAATCATAATAAAAAAATGTAGAGACGCATATTTGCGTCTAACATATTTGCGTCTATTTGAAACATAAAGAACGTTAATGGAGTCATTTGATTGAAGGATAGAATGCGGCCACCTGGCCATCAACGAACTTGTAAAAACCGGCCAGTTCCTGGGGTTTAACTCCGGTTTTCCGCCAATTGCGGAGGTATTTGTCCGACTCTGCAAGAATGGTTTTCTCCAGAGGTTGCAACTGTTGAAGGATTCCGGTATTATCCGCATTAATTACAGCTGTTGTCTGCAGATATGATTTTCCGTCGCTACGGGTAATTGGAACGATCCTTTTCTTCAGATCCAAAGCAAAACTGCACAGGAGGGCCTTTTCACCGGGAGGTGCTGTGAGACAGGTTGGTAGAAGGTTATCCGGGGTGAGCCAAACCGGTATGGCAACCGATGAAAGAGGAAAACCAAGGATGGTCCACATAGTAGTGAGCCCTGGGGTTTCGCCGGGCAGAATTCCCTGGATCACCACCGATGAAGCGGAGGAGGGCCGTACTGTACAGTCCTGGAAATACATGAATTTACTCTCATTTGCTCGAAGACTCTGATAATCAAGGATATCTTCTCCGGTAAGGCTGTTTTTAACACACCGGCTGATGTTTGTCAGAATAAAATCTGCCGACAGGTTATTGGATCCCGAAGCATTGTAAAAAAGGCTTTCGGCGGTCTGGTAACGAATATATCCGGCACCTTTACCGGCATCCCCGGTATAGGAATAATTGGTCCGCACAACATGTCCGTGGGGAGCGATCTTCGGATCATTTACATCGATTTTAGTAAAATGGGAATTGCCGGTTTCGAAATAGGCTGCCCCACCTCTTGCATCAATAACTCCAAAATTAGCCTCCACTCCCAAGGGTTTCGGCAAATGGGAGAGAAACTCCTCAAACTCCTCAACGGTACTGCACTCCAGGAGGGCTCTTTTCATCAGAACCCCCTCCTGGTCAGTAATCGATGATGTATCCTTGAAATTCAGATTGTAGGAAGCTGAGTTCATGATGGCAAAGCCTGTCTCGTTAAATCCGATCCAGATACTTTCGGCATCCTTGTCATTCGAATCGATGAGGGCAATGGCCCGGTATCTGCCTGTTGTCAATACCACCAACTTGTTATCAAGTGCATCGGTATCGCGATGTTTTAAAAGCAAGGGCCGGCCATCCCGTGTGTATTTTCCTGATACAATGGCTGTTGTGCAACTTTCTGCCGGATAAAAACACAAAAGGCCTGCCAAGACCAACAGCGCTGAAAATAATCGGAAAGACTTAAAGTTATTGATTTTCATTTTAGGGCGTTAATGACGTTAAGGACGTTAAGGATGTTAAGGATGTTAAGGATGTTAAGAACGTAAAGATAGTTAAGAACGTTAAGAATGATAAGGCCTGCTGGTGCTGATGTTAGGAGTTGGTTAATTATTGGAGAATCAGCATAGGGAACAGATATCAGCAAGTCCGGAACTTATGCCATCGGAATCGGGATTTCTCTTTTGCATGATAAAACAGCTCAGGAAATCATCGGTCATTATCTGCTGGAGGGTGGTCGGTTCAGCCTGATAGCCGGATCTGGGCAAAACTTTTTGAAGAAAATGCCGGTTGATGTGGAACCGGGTAACCGATGAGTGAAAAATAGCTGGCGCCGGAGTGACAAACCTATTCGTACTTCAAACTGTCGGCCGGATTCGAAGCAGCGGCGCGGTAGGTAACAGCATTAACCGTAATCACTGCAACAAGAAGCGCAACCGCACCGGATAGCAGGAAAATCCCTGCTGACAATGGAACCCGGTAAACGAAATTTCTCAACCAGCCCGACATAACCCACCAGGCAACCGGACACGCTATGACAAAGGAAACCAGGATCAGCCGGGTAAATTTCCAGGTTAAAAGGCTCATGATCTGTCTCACATCAGCACCAAATACTTTTCTCACCGCAATTTCACGCGTTCGCTGCTGGGCCATATAGGAGGCCAGCCCCAGAAGTCCGAGAACGGCAACAATCATGGTTAACAGGGCCAGA
>JAPLDV010000620.1 GCA_026391235.1 Bacteroidia bacterium
CCCGCGAAAGCCGGGACCCTTCCCCTTCGTACCGCACCCTTTTCTGTCATCCCCGCGAAAGCGGGGACCCTTCCCCTTCCTACCGCACCCTTTTCTGTCATCCCCGCGAAAGCGGGGACCCTTCCCCTTCCTACCGCACCCTTTTCTGTCATCCCCGCGAAAGCGGGGACCCTTCCCCTTCGTACCGCACCCTTTTCTGTCATCCCCGCGAAAGCCGTGATGACAATGCCGTCAGGGGGAAAAAGAAGAGTGTGGGTTTGGGTGCCGACTGCCAACTTTCACTCCTCAGTTTACCGCTCACGCCAATATTTTGTTTTTCCAAAAATAAGGCATTTGGACCACCAGATACCGAACCTCATCATTGAAACCGATGAGCTCCAGCCCGGCCGGCACAATCCGCCAGTCGGGGATCCGGATGTATTGCCAGAGCAGGACGTAAAGGAAAATTACGAGCACTATCAGGATGAACACAACGAGCATAAAAGGATGGTACCAATATTCATATGCCTGGCTGGCAAATTCTGAGTGATACCAGATGGAAAAACCAGGCAGAGAATAGACGAAAAAAAATCTTCAAAGTTGATGGTGACTGTGTTGATAATACCTCAAAAGTAACAAAAAATGACTTTTTCAGTAAATGCCATAGGTTTTGATCCACCTTAAGACCGATTATTCGCTATCACAATTTGTGATACCTTGAATTATTGATTCAACTGGCACCATCAAATGGAAAATCCGGATTGGATTTTTCTCTTAATTCTTATCTACTTTTAGCCGGTTGATACAAATCCAAAAGATTATGAAGCGTTTATTGCTTTTCCATGTTTTACTGGCTCTTATTTTGGCCGGTTGTTCGAAATCCGATAAGAATAAAGTGCCTTCCGAGGCCCTCCTTCATCTTAAATTTGATCAGAACCTCAGTTCCACCTATTCCGAAGTGATTGCGAATTATCAGAAACTCGACAGTGCCTGGCCTGAGGCAAAGTTGCTGGAATGCGGACCGACGGACTGCGGAAAGCCGCTGCACCTGTTCGTCATCAATAGCGACCGTGTTTTTGATCCGGCTAAGATCCGAAAATCAGGTAAACGTATCGTATTGATAAACAATGGTATACATTCCGGAGAGCCTGAAGGGATCGAGGGCAGCATGCTGGCAGCGGATGATATCCTGCGAAACCTGGATGGGATGAGAAAGTACCTTGAAAACACGGTCATTTGCATCATCCCGGTTTATAATGTCGACGGGCTTCTATACCAGAACCGATGGCACCGGACCAACCAACCCGGACCGGTGAATCCGGGATACCGGGGCAATAATAAGAACCTTGATTTGAACCGGGATTTCGTTAAGCTGGAAACAGCAAATGCCCGTTCATTCGTTAAGATCTTCAGGGAATGGGATCCTGATGTATTCCTGGATACCCATACCACCAACGGTTCCGACCACCAATATGTGATCACCTATCTTCCGGCACAGCATAACAGCATGCCCGAGCCTATGGGAGATTTCTTTTCGGAAACCATGATCCCCGCACTTTTTGAGAAGATGCGCTCCACACCTTATGAAATGATACCGTATGCCGAATGGGACAATGAATCCCCCGAGAAAGGCATTGCCAATTATGTCCAAACTCCAAGATTTTCAACCGGCTATGCACTTTTATTTCACTCCTTTAGCCAGATGATTGAAAATCATTGCTATAAGCCATATCCTGCACGGGTTAAATCGATTTATATCTTTATTCTGAAGCTCATCGAATTCACCCGGGAGAATGGTGACCGGATGGGCAGGTTGAGAATTGAGTCGAAGGAAAGGACCCGGTCGCAAAAGGAATTTGCTTTAAAATATGAGATCGACAGCACGAAATTCAAAATGGTTGAATTCAAGGGATACAGGATGGGGTTTGATAAGAGCCCGCTTACCGGCGATGACCGGGAGATCTATGATTACAATAAGCCGTTTACCATCGAAGGGGTGCCCGTTTATGATGATTACAAACCGTCGCTAACAGTGAAGGCCCCGGTTTACTACCTGGTTCCGCAGGCCTGGAGCGAAGTGATTGAGCGTCTGAAAATCAACGGGATAGAAATGAAGAGACTCCCCAAAGATACAGCCATCACCGTGGAGGTGTACTATATCGATAGCCTGGTTTGGGCTACTGAGCACGAAAATGGTCACAGCTTCCATAACCGGTTTACTACCCGCAAAGAGGTTCAAACGATTCAGTATTATGCCGGTGATTACCTTGTTCCGGTTAACCAGGACGCCAATTATTTTATTGTTAACCAGCTAGAGCCGGAAGGCCCGGATTCTTATTTCCGCTGGAACTTCTTCGATCCGTGCCTGGAGGACCGGGAATGGTTTTCACCTCATCCGGTTCTGGAGGACAGGATTGCCCAATACCTGAATGAAACACCGGACTCGAGGAAAATGCTGGATGACGCCATCGTCGCAAATCCGAAAATGGCCCACGACCGCGCAGCGCAAATGTACTTTGTTTATACCCGCTGCGGCTTGGGAAACAAATGGTTTAACCGATACCCGGTGGCACGGGTGATGGAAAATATCCAAAGATGAACCCATATTGGTCAAAAACCGCTTTTACCTCATCTTATGAAGGGATAAATGAGAATCAGTCTTTCAAACAGCGGACAGAAAACCCGTTACTATAACTGAACCAGTTCCGGTCCAAGCGGTTGTTGTTAAAGAACAGATGCCAGGCCCAGGCATTCGATTCATCGAGAATTGCTGATGACCAGAATACTGCGTACATTGTTATATAGTTGAATCCTCCCATACTGTAACGATCGCCACCAGGAATTGCGGTGAAACCGCTTTCATTGGTTGCGCCGGTATTTGGGTATTCCCAATGTGTTTTGCCGATATCTTTCCTGATTGTTCCGATTTCTTTCAATTTCCCCCCTGCCGGAGATCCTATCGTTTCAACCAGCAGTTTCCAGTCAGATTCAGAAGGCAGGTGCCATCCGGTGGGACATGACACCCTGGCTGCCGGCCAATTGTACAATACCCCGTAAGTTTTGTAATTGGCTGAGTCCTTGGCAGCTTTTATATCTATGCTATCGTATCCATATACATAATAATGAGGTAAAGAGATTGAGCCTGTATCTGGAGCGGACACGGCTGGCAGGTAAGCCAGGTTCTCTGCCATCCATATTTGCGTGCCAATCCGTTGGGTGCGATAAATATGGCTATCGCGGGAATCTGTTAAATTGCTTCTCCCAGAGTCGGCTACTGATGCGATAAAACTGATCTCTGATCCGTATGCTGTTCCCGCTGAGTTCGTTGCATAGGCTTTAACATAATAGACCTCATCAGTAGTAAGACCTGTGATTTGGCTCGTGAAAATCCCTGTTCCCTCACCATCCGTTGTTTTGGTATCGGAGATTGTGGGGTTTGTAAAAATCGACCAGCAGACGCCCCTTGCCGATACCAACGATCCGCCATCGTCAGTAACCTCGCCACCACCAATGGCGGTATTGTCGGTTTTGCCGGATATTTGTGCAGTTCTTACTGACGCCAGGTTATGATCGATTTTTTTACATGAGACTGCCAGAACCAGGAAAACAATAGCCATTGCCTGAGCCTGATAAAAGAAAAATCGTTTCATAAAAAAAGGTATTGAGTCCGAAGATGCAAAGATAGGCGAAATCACTGAAATGGCTGCGATCCTGTTCGTTTGCCCATCAGGCCGAAAATTTGTTCCTTTGCAGCCTATCTATCAGAATATTTTGAATCACGAAGAAATCAGCAGACGGCGAACATTTGGGATCATCAGCCACCCCGATGCCGGAAAAACAACCCTGACGGAAAAAATCCTGTTATTCGGCGGAGCCATCAAAACAGCAGGTGCTGTAAGAATGAACAAGATCCGCAAAACCGCAACTTCCGATTTTATGGAAATCGAGAAGCAGCGCGGAATTTCTGTGGCTACTTCGGTAATGGGATTTGAATACGACGGCTTCAAAATCAATATCCTCGATACTCCCGGTCACAAGGATTTTGCCGAGGATACTTACAGAACCCTTACCGCTGTTGACAGCGTGATCCTGGTGGTTGATTGCGTGAAGGGAGTTGAAGAGCAAACACGTAAATTAATGGAAGTGTGCAGGATGCGGCACACGCCCGTGATCATTTTTATAAATAAGCTTGATCGTGAGGGAATTGATCCGTACGATTTGCTGCATATTATCGAGCAGGAACTGAGTATTCACACCCGGCCGCTTACCTGGCCCATAGGAATGGGTGCGGGTTTTAAAGGTGTTTACAATCTGTTTACCAAGCAATTACAACTTTTCACTCCCCATATCACCCGGATCTCCGATGACCATTTTGCTATTGACGATTTGTCCAGCCCCGAACTGGATAAGCGTGTGGGAACCAATTCGGCCAACCATCTCAGGAAAGATATCGAATTGATTGACAGTGCTTATGAGCCTTTCGACAAGGATCTGTACAGCGAGGGCTACCTGGCGCCTGTTTTTTTTGGCAGTGCCATCAATAACTTCGGGATAAAGGAATTGCTCGATACGTTTATTTCGATTGCCCCGGCGCCACTGCCGCGGTTAACTGACATCCGGGAGGTGAAACCGGAGGAAAATGATTTCAGCGGATTCGTTTTTAAAATTCATGCGAATATTGATCCCAAGCATCGCGACCGTATTGCCTTTTGCCGCGTGGTATCGGGGCGGTTTGAGCGGAATAAGTTTTTCTATCATACCCGCCTGGATAAAAAGTTGCGCTTTTCGAGTCCGACCACCTTTATGGCCAACGAAAAGAGTATTGTGGAGGAAGCTTTCCCCGGCGATGTGGTTGGTTTGTACGATACGGGAAATTTCAAGATCGGAGATACTTTAACCGAAGGTGAAATGCTTTTTTTTAAAGGCATTCCGAGATTTTCACCGGAAATTTTCAAAGAACTGATCAACATGGATCCTTTCAAGACCAAGCAACTAGAGAAGGGTGTCAGGCAACTTTCAGATGAGGGTGTAGCACAGTTGTTTATCCGTCAGCCGGGGAACATTAAAATTATCGGAACTGTTGGAGAGCTGCAGTTTGAAGTGATTCAGTTCAGGTTGCTGCATGAGTACGGAGCATCATGTTCATTTCAACCGCTAAGGTATTTTAAAGCTTTCTGGTTCACATCTAATGATAAGGGCCAGATTACCAAGTTTCTGTCGATCAACGCTCAGCATATTACTTTCGACAAAGACAAACGACCGGTATTTATGGCCGAAAGTGAATGGCACTTCAAGGTCACACGCGAAGTATACCCGGCGCTCTTCTTTCACAGTACGTCTGAAAGCAAAGAATAGACATGAGGCGGATCTGCCTTGATCCCTGAGCCCTGAGCCTTGTGCCTTGTGCCTTGTGCCTTGTGCCTTG
>JAPLDV010000367.1 GCA_026391235.1 Bacteroidia bacterium
CAAGCTTCTCCTTTATCGGCTCAATGAATTTGTTGATAAAATGGCTCGATATTTTCTCCGAATGATTGATCTTGTTGGCAAGATCGACATAAACTTCAGGATTCTTGTGCTTCAGGCTAAGATCCTCGAGTTCGGTTTTGATTGTGTATAATCCCAAGCGATGGGCGAGGGGAGCGAACAGATATAAGGTCTCGCTGGCTATCTTGATCTGCTTTTTACGGGGCAGCGCCTGGAGCGTTCTCATGTTATGCAGACGGTCAGCCAGCTTGATCAGGATTACCCGCACATCATCAACCAGGGTGAGGAGTAATTTGCGGAATGTAGATGCCTGCAATGATGAATCGGCATCTATCACAACGGTGATTTTCGTTAACCCGTCGATGATTTCCCGTATCTGAGGGCCAAATTCCTTTTCGATGTCGTCAAGGGTGTATTCAGTATCCTCAACAACATCATGCAAAAGAGCACTGACGATACTTCTGGTTCGTAGTCCGATTTCTTCAGATACGATCCTGGCAACGGCAAGCGGGTGCAAAACATAAGGTTCACCGGATTTTCTCTTTTCACTGCCATGAGCCTTACAGGCAAACATATACGCCCTTCTGATCACCTCCTTGTCGGCCTTGGCCAGGTTTTTAGGAAGGCCGTTTAACAGATCATTAAAGGCTTCCTGAATTTTGGATTTTTCTTCTGTGGTAAGCTCAAACATGCCCGATACGATTCCACCGTGAATTTAGTAAATCAATCTGAGCTTTTAATGGGTCCGGTAGCAACGATCACCATATTTGAAGGATCCAGGTATTTAATGGCCAGATTTCGGATCTCTTCAGGGGTAATGCTGTTGATAAGTTCCATGAAATCCGTCAGATAATTCAAATCGAGATCATGAATCCACAATAACCTCAGCTGATCAGCTATCTGGAATGGGCCGTCGACTGACCGTTGAACCTGGCCGGTCAGGTAGTTTCTGACCAATTCCAGCTCCCCCGGTTCAACTTTATCATTGCACAAACGATATATTTCCCTGAAACATTCCGAAACGGTTTGTTCCCACACATCAACTCCTACTGTTGATCCGATTACAAAATAACCTGAATCCCTCAGCGACGGGAGATGCGATGCGATTCCATAGGTATATCCTTTTTCTTCACGGATATTGCTCATCAGCCGGGAACCAAAATATCCGCCAAGTATTGTGTTGACGACAGTAAGGCCCATAAAGCCGGGATGTAAACGGCTGAACAAGGGTTTACCGATCCTGATTGCGGTTTGAACGGCATCCGGACGGGATATTATGCATCGTTTCCGGTCATTTGTTTGCAGTGGCGGCAATTCAGGTGTGCCGGCGTTCTTCGGGTTGCCGTTCACAGGCCAGTTTTCCCCAAAGAAACGTTCAACCAAAGGAAGGTACTGATCCGGATGCGGTCCGGTGATCAATATCCGGCAATGGGACTGATCATAAAACCGGGAGTGAAAATCAGCCAGGATAGCGGGCGTAGCGGATTCCATGTCCATGATTTCGCCCACTACTCCGTACGGATGATTTTCTCCGAAAATCAGCCTGTTGAATTGTTTTCTTGCAAGGCTTTCAACCCGCTGGTCATCAACCTTCATCGATTCAATGCGGTTGGCTTTGATGACATTCAGCTCTTCTTCCGGAAAGGTGGGATGAATAAGCACTTCGCTCATTAATCTTAGTACCGGCTCCAGGTGTTTCTCCAAACTGTGAATGGTGATATCAGCCTCATCGCGATCGGCAGAAATATTGAAGTAGCTACCGTAAAACTCAAATTCCTCGGCAATCTTTCCACCTGTGAGGTTGACTGTTCCTTCGGGAATCATCTGATTAGTAAGGGAAGATTGGAATATAATATCCTGGTACCTGCTTCCGGCATTAAAAACAAGATCTACGCGGCACACGGGTTCAGTTCCTGCAGGCATAATAACAACATCTATCCCATTGGATAAGCGGATATTTTCAGAATGGGTCAGATTGAGGCGGGTTACGGTTTTAATAGCCGGCATGATCTTTCTGTCCATATTATTTCTCCCCTTTATTAATGTAAACCAGGCATGAACAGTTTGATTCCCGGAAAAGATTTCGAGCGGTTTCCTTAATCTCGGCCACTGTTACAGACCTAAGCAGGTCCAATTCGCGGCTCATCATGGCAACATCTCCGAGCCACTCAAAATAGGCTATGTTCATGGCTTTACTCTGGACATTCATATTGCTGAACAGAAACTGTGATTCAGCCCGGTTCTTAACTTTATTCAGCTCCCTCTCGGCAATCGGGCCGTCGATAATCCGGCTGAACTCTTCGCGAATGGCACTGATCCCCGATTCAGGCAAAATTCCATTGGCGAGCCGTCCGCTGATGACAAACAAACCCGGATCGCGGTCTCCGGTAATATACGCATCAATATCGCTGAACAGCTTCTGATCCTTGACTAATCTCAGAAACAAGCGTGCCGACATGCCATTGGAAAGTATATCAGATAGCAGATCAAGAACATAATACTCACGGCTTAACCGGTCGCCCATGTGCCAGGCAAGGTATATGGCCGGACTGGGAACCGGCCGTTCAACTTCCTGATACCGGTATTCCGTTTGAACCGGCTCGACAGGAATATTGCGCGTTTTGATTTTTCTGGATGATATGGATCCAAACCATTTCTCAGCCAGGTTAAAAGCCTCATCGGGTTTTATTGAACCTGAGAGCGTAAGGATAGCATTATTAGGGGCATAATGGCTGAAGAAGAATTTCTTCACATCCCCAAGCCGGGCTTCTTCGATGTGCCGGATCTCCTT
>JAPLDV010000361.1 GCA_026391235.1 Bacteroidia bacterium
GTTCCGTAGCGGCCCGTTCGTTCCCCGGCACCGTTGATGCGCTTGTTGAGTGCCGGGAAGAGTGTTTTATTTACCAGGGTTGATTTTCCCGATCCGCTGACTCCCGTAATAACTGTCATGATCTCCAGCGGAAATAATACATTTATGGCTTTCAGGTTATTCTCGCCGGCACCTTTCAATTCGATGAAATTATTCCATTTCCTCCTGATTTCCGGAACCGCAATTTTTTCGAGACCCGACAAATATCTGGCAGTAAGACCTTTATTTTGTAATAACAGCTGTTCATGGGTTCCCTGAAAAATCACCTCTCCGCCGAATCTTCCGGCACCCGGACCAATATCTATTATGTAATCGGCCGACCGGATAATCTCTTCATCGTGCTCCACCACCAGCACAGTATTGCCCAGATCGCGCAAACGTTTGAGAACCTTAATCAATCTGCCTGTATCACGCGGGTGCAGGCCGATGCTCGGTTCGTCGAGAATATACAATGAGCCTACCAGGCTGCTGCCGAGCGATCCGGCCAGGTTGATACGCTGCGACTCGCCGCCCGATAAGGTATTGGAAGTACGGTTAAGGGTAAGATAGCCGAGTCCTACCTCCGATAAATAGGTCAACCGGTTGCGGATTTCAGTTAGTAAACGTCCGGCAATGTACTCCCGATGAGCATCCAGCTTAAGTGAATCAAAAAATGTAATCAATTCAGATACAGGAAGTTTCACCAAGTCCGTAATCGATTTCTCTCCGATTTTCACCCAGCGGGCCTCTTTCCGGAGCCGCGAGCCCAGGCATTCGGGGCAGATAGTTTTACCACGGTAGCGCGCCAGCATCACGCGATACTGGATTTTATACGATTTTTCCTCCAGGTGGGAAAAAAAGGCATGAAGGCCCTGGAACCATTCATTACCGGTCCACAATAGCTGTCGTTCCCGTTCAGTGAGCTGATAGAATGGACGATGGATCGGGAAATCAAAATTATGGGCTGTTAAAAGGAGCTGTTCCTTCCATGCCGACATTTTCTCGCCTTTCCAGCAAACAATGGCTTCCTCAAAGACCGACAGGTTGGTATTGGGAACAACGAGATCTTCGTCGATGCCAATGGTTGTTCCGAAACCTTCACAAACCGGGCAGGCACCCAGGGGATTATTGAAACTGAACAGGTGAACGCTCGGCTCTTCAAAGAGAATTCCATCCATCTCAAAGCGGTTGGAATATTGCTCTTCCAGATAATCGCCATTCTGGAAAATTTTCAGTGTGCATTCACCCTTGCCTTCAAAAAAGGCCGTTTCAACCGAATCTCCAACCCGGGCCTGAAGATCCTCCTCTTGTCCGATAAACACCCGGTCGATCATAATATCAAACGGACAGGTTTCGCAAAGGGGGTATGAAGGATCGAGAACTTCAGATATCTTCCTGATCTGCCCGTCATCTTCAATTCGCGTATATCCCTGTTGCACAAGAATTTCCAGATGCACTCGCAGCGACCGGTCTTCGGGTTTGTGCAATGGCGCCAGAATCAGGATCTGGGCACCCGCTGGCAGACTCATTATCCTTTCCACAACGTCCTGCACCTGGTGCTTATTCACCCTATTTCCGCTCGCCGGTGAATAAGTTTCCCCGATCCGGGCAAACATAAGCTTGAGATAATCATAAATCTCCGTAGACGTGCCAACGGTCGACCGTGGATTACGGGTGTTCACCCTTTGTTCGATTGCGATCGCCGGTGGAATCCCCGTTATGAGATCCACATCCGGTTTATCGAGGCGGCCCAAAAACTGCCGGGCGTACGATGATAAGCTTTCAACGTAACGGCGCTGACCTTCAGCGTACAGAGTGTCGAATGCCAGCGAGGATTTCCCGGATCCCGACAAGCCAGTTATCACAATCAACTTGTCGCGGGGGATCGAAAGGTCTACGTTTTTAAGGTTGTGAACTCTTGCTCCTTTAATCAGTATATTGTTCTCCCCATCAGAGCTGTATTCGGGCATGATTTTTGATGAATTTCGGGGTGTAAAGGTAGATCATTTTCATCAGGACGAAAAAATATGTTTGTTGTAAAATAATATTTGTATACTTGCGTTCTGAATTTAGAAACTTTAAACAAAGCTAAAAGGAGGACTGTTATCGAGGGAATTCTACTTCTGTGTTAATCTTAAAAAAGGAGGTAGTTTTGAATTTTCATAATCTGGATGATTATGCCCTTGTTCAACAGTACATTGCAGGTGACCAGATCTGCATAGAAGAGCTAATCAAGAGACATAAAAACCGGGTATACACCTATATCCTGTTGATAGTTAAGAATCAACACCTGGCCGAAGATATTTTTCAGGATACATTTATCAAAGTGATCAAATCGCTCAACAAGGGGCACTATTATGATAAGGGGAAATTCTTGTCATGGGTACTCCGGATCGCTCATAACCTAATTATTGATCATTACCGGAAGCAGAAGCTGCTCAATACCGTTCCCAATGAATCAGGCGATATGGACCTGTTCAACAACCGTAAACTGGCTGAGTTGAATATTGAGGAAACCATTGTGCAAAACCAGGTAATGAGTGAAGTACGCATGCTCGTCGATCTGTTGCCGGATGATCAGAAACAGGTGGTATATCTGCGCCATTATTGCGGGTTGAGTTTCAAGGAGATTGCCGACCAAACCGGGGTTAGTATCAATACCGCGCTTGGAAGAATGCGATATGCACTCATCAATATGCGTAAGATGATGAAAGACAAGCAATTGTCGCTGACGCTATCATGATATAATCATTACGTAGAGACGGATATATCCGTCTCTACAGAGAATCCGGCAGACGCACGTAGAGACGCATATTTGCGTCTCTACATTATTTTCAGGCAGAACATAATAAACGATAAT
>JAPLDV010000519.1 GCA_026391235.1 Bacteroidia bacterium
AGGCTTTTATCAAAACGATTGAAAGCCAGCAAGTGATCAATGTTTCCTATAAGGCAAACGACGCCAGCTACGTCTTGCAGATCCCCATTCTTTTTCCCGACGGGCTCAGGACGGGAGATCTGTTCATTGAAGCGGAAAAAGAGGCGGAGGGCGGAAATCCCGGAAAAAGGTATCACGTTGTCATGTTTCTCAGTATGGATGCCCTGGGCGAGATGATGGTCGATGCCTCTCTGTCGGGGAATAAACTTGGCTGTGTTTTCAAATTCGATGATCCGGAAGCAAAGGAGTTTTTTTCCGCTTTCCTTGGTGATCTTGAAAATGCGGTAAGCCTTCTCGGATATAAATGTAATTTTCTAAATTGTGTGTCGCTGGAAACATTGAAAGAAACAAGAGAATATTATCACAGGGAACTGTTTTCAGACCGCGACGCGGTCAATGTATTTGTTTGATGGTGGAATTTTATGCAGGATGAGAAAAAAACACTTCAGGCAGCGGCTTTGAAATATGACAGCAGGAAGGATGCGGCGCCGCACCTGACTGCCAAAGGGAGGGGATCAATGGCCGAAAAAATGATTGACCTGGCCAAAAAGCACGATATTCCCATAAAGAGTGATCCCGCCCTGGTGCAGATATTGAGCAAAATCGACATTGATGAGCAGATTCCTGTGGAGCTATACAAGGCTGTGGCGGAGATACTTGCCTTCGTATATTCCATGAATACTCAGCGGCGGGAAACCCGATCCGGTTGATCTCATGAAGGGGAAATATTTTCCCTCTCCCATTCGAATTTTACCGATGTGATACCCACCTTTTTCTTTTTAGAGACTTCCGGAGGCCCTAAGCGATCTGTCCCCCTGTCCCTGTGCGCATCACAGAGATTCATGCCCATTGGCATGCTGTTTGCTAAAAGTAGTTAAAAAGGCTGATAAAAATGTTGGGGGGGTATCCATGGGTTACGGAATCAGTGAAGTTGCCAAGGCAGGTGCGGGAAAGATTTATCAACTTGATGTTGTTTCAAACAATCTTGCCAATACGGCCACTCCCGGATTTAAGGTTGAGCATTACTATCCTGGACTGATAAGTGATGATACCCATACAGGGGAAGGTTCAACACCGAACCTGTCCTATGCACGCGTGGATTACAGCCAGGGAATGATGCAGATAACGGGTAACGCGCTTGATGTTGCCATCCAGGGGGATGGATTTTTTACCGTCCAAGCAGGGCAGGGGACGGCCTATACAAGAAAGGGAAATTTCACCATTAATAAGAATAATCAGTTGGTTACGCAGTCAGGTGAATTCGTATTGGGGGATAAGGGGCCGATAACGGTTGGCGGCGGGAGCATCGAAATCGACAGCGTAGGGAATGTAAAGGTGAACGGCGTGGGATCGGGGAAGCTGCAAATCGTAAGGTTTGAAAATCCGCAGGCCCTCACAAGAACAAAAGACGGGATGTTTAATGATCCCGGCGCCGCGAAAGTCAAAAAGATGGACAACCCGGAGATTAAACCTCTGCATATAGAGATGTCGAATGCAAATGTCATAAAAGAGATGGTGGATATGATCGATATTCAGCGTTCCTTTGAGTCCTATCAGAAGGCGATACAGACCATTGCCGATCTCGATAAGCTGGCTATCAGCCGGGTGGGAAAACTATAGTAGATCATGTTGGATTTAAGGGAGACGTGAAATGATAAGGTCTTTATGGACGGCAGCAACAGGAATGGTGGCCCAGCAATTGGAACAGGATGTTATCGCGAACAACCTGGCAAATGTTAATACGGTAGGATTCAAGAAATCAAGAGCGGATTTTCAGGACCTTATGTATCAACTGATCACCAAGGCGGGTTCGCTGACATCGGCGGGGAATCAATTGCCGGCAGGCATTGAAGTAGGTCTTGGTGTCAAACCGATGGCTTCGCAAAAGATTTTTACCCAGGGTGACTATCAGCAAACGGGTAATCAGTTTGACTTTGC
>JAPLDV010000378.1 GCA_026391235.1 Bacteroidia bacterium
AGAGGCGATAATATCATGATCTTTCCTGAAGGCAGACGTTCCCGCACCGGACGGGTAAATAAAGAAGATTTTTCTTATGGTGTGGGACGTTTCGTCAAAAACGTGGAAAACTGCAAAGTAATGTGCATGTATCTGCGCGGGGATAAACAGGCTGGTTATAGTATCATTCCTACATGGGGAGAAAAATTTTCAGTGCAGATGGAAGTTTTTACGCCCGAACATATAGAAGGAAGCGATCTGAGAGTGCAGCGCGAATATGCCACGCAAATAATTAACCGGCTTGCGCAAATGGAGGAAAAGTATTTTGTCCTGCGTCGGGAACGATGTGGTGGATTTGAAGGAACCGGCGAATACGGGGAAAAGCAGGGATTCGCGCTTTCTAAAAAAAATCCTCACAAATGCTGAAATTGAATTTGTCTTAAACGCGGAAAACCCTGATGCGGCGCTCTGGCCGCACTGGGCGTGCAAGGAAACCGCATATAAGGTGATAAAAAAATCCTGCCCCGACGCCGCTTTTTCGCCGCGGCAGTGGACGGTAGTTTTCAATAAAACCAAATCAAAATATTCTGAAGGCGAAGTTATTATTCCGGGGAAAGACCATGTTTATATCAGTCTTTTTTCCAATCTCCAGTATGTTCATTGCATGGGCGCAGATGTGCTTACGGCTCTGGATGAATTAATCTGGAGTGTTGACGTCCTGCCGGAAAAAGAAAGAATTAATCCATCGCTTTATTTGCGTTACTGCCTCGGGCAGAGTTTAGCCAAACACTTTTCCCTTAATTTCCATTATATAAAAATCAAGAGAACAAGAGAAAATGGAGAACTTCAACCGCCGCGAGTTTATGTCGATGGCAAAAAAACAGATATTGATATCAGCTTAAGTCATGACGGAAGATTCATTGCTTATGTAGCGAAACTCGCTGATAATGAGACCCAAGCTTCAGAAACAAAGTGCATAACCTAAAGGTCATCTGCGACTGAAGCTTGCTGGACGAATTATACCAGGCGCGTAGCGCCGTGGTAGAGCGAGAGAAACGAAGCTCGAAATGTAAGTGGAACTATCCCCTGAACGTAGTGAATGGGGATTCAGCTTGGCTCACTACATAAGCAACAAATCTCCCATCATGGCTCAGGCTGATATCTATATCTGTCTTCTTGCCATCGACGTAAACACGCGGAGGTTGAAGTTCTCCATTTTCTCTTGTTCTCTTGATTTTTATTTGATGAAATTTAAGGGAAAAGTTTTTGGCTAAACTCTGCCCAAGGCAGTAACGCAAATAAAGCGATGGATTAATTTTTTCTTCTTCCGGTAGGGCGTCAACGCTCCAGATTAATTTATCCAGAGCCGTACGACAATCGCTGCCTATGCCATGAACATCTTGGGTATTGGAAAAAAGACGGATGTAAACCCGGTCATTTCCCGGAATAATAACTTCTCCCTCTGAATGTGTTGATTGGATTTTGTTGAAAACTACCTGCCAATGCCGCGGCAGAAAAGTGGCGCCGGAGCGGGATTTTTTTATCACCTTATACGCGGTTTCCTTACAAGTCCAGTGCGACCAGAGCGCCGTATCAGGATTTTCCGCGTTTTGGACAAATTCAATTTCAGCATTTGTGAGGATTTTTTTTAGAAAACGCGAATTCCCACTTTTCCCCGCATTCGCCGGTTCCCTCAAATCCACAACATCGTTCCCGACGCAGGGCAAAATAATTTTCCTCCATTTGCGCGAGCCGGTCAATTATTTGCAAAGAATCAATCATTGTCAAATGATTGGAACAAATAATCCACCCACCTTTGTGCTTGGCAAATTCAGCGGCACAGCGGCGACGGATTTCTTTTAAATCCCTCACCCGATAAAAGAAAATCAGGGTTATAAAAAAATATAAAGGCGCTATGATCAGTATTGTAATTCGCCCTAAAATATTTTGCAGATGCAGAAATATTTTG
>JAPLDV010000767.1 GCA_026391235.1 Bacteroidia bacterium
GATCCGCTCACGAACAATCCGCCATGCAGCGGCACTTCCATTCTGAATGTGACCATTAAGCCAAAATTCGACATTTCCGGCCCTTCACAAGGGTGTACCGGTAACATTTCAAACTTTTATGCAGCCGGAGGAGGAACAGCCAACTGGACCATTTCACCCGCAACAGGCTACACTCCCGGCGGCAGCTTAAATAATGCTGCGAATATTGCACTGACTTGGAATGCAGCCGGCACCTATACCATTACGGCAACTCCTGTTTCGGCGGCTGGATATTGCACCCCATCGGCAACCACCATTATTGAAGTTTACCCCACCCCGGTTCTAAATCCCATTGTTGGTGATTTAACTGTATGTCCCAATCAATTGTATAATTATTCCGTGAGCAGCAATGTTACAGGCGGAAGTTTCACCTGGAGCCTTACTCCGGGAACAATTCAACCTGCACCATACGGGCCGAACGGATCTCTTGCATCTGTAATCTTCAGCGGTACGGGGCCATGGACGTTGCAGGCAAAACAACTGGTTAACGGGTGCACCAGCATTACAAATCTTGTTGTATCAAAAGTGCAGGCACCGCCAGCAATTACTGTCACCTCAACAAGCATTTGCAGCGGCGGAACCATAACGGCATCTGTACCGGGAGCGGTGCCTCCCGGAGGGTACAGCTGGAGCAGTTCCCCCGGTGCCGTCCTTGTATCCGGGCAGGGCACTGCATCCGCCGTATTTACGATAAACGATGACGCCGACATTACCATCAGCAGTTGCGGGGGGAGCAACATGAAACATATTACCGCAACAACGATAAATGTGAACATCAACCCTACTCCGGGCACTTGCTCTTATACTCTGACTGCTACCCCACCGGGAGGCACATACGCTTGGTTTTTAGATGGAAATCCGATAGGGTCCATAAACCCAATAACAGTGACACAAAATGGCAATTATGTTGTTCAGGCCACCTATGGCAGCTGCATTGTAGCCGCCAATGAAACCGTGACCAATATCACTCCGGTAGTTACTACTATTACCTCTTCCGGATCCTTATGCAATAACGGATCTGTAACATTAACTGCAACGGTATCTGCCAACTGCGCGGGTGCCACCTATATCTGGAGCAACAATGCAACTGGCAATCCGATAACCGTGACAACTCCAGGCCCCTACTGGGTTACGGTAACCTGCAGTAATGGATGCACCGATCAATCAAACACAATCACTGTGGCATGTCCGCCAGGTGGCGGCAGTTGCATTAATGACCTGGATATCAGCCCGAGCGATTGCCCAAATCCGGTGGCATTAACGGTTACCACTCCGGCAGGTTGTTCTCCTGTTTCAATCACCTGGAATTTTGGAGAGGGTTCAAGCGGAAATACCGGCAATCATCTGTATGTTAATGCCGGCACCTATACCGTTACCGTAATAATGAAATGCAGCGACGGCACTTTTCATTGCGGGATAAAAGAGATTACGGTACCCTTGGTAGCTTTCTTTACCAAAGTAGTGGATTGTGGTAACAACGGATGGAATATCCATTTGCAGGATGCCTCCACCTTTTTACCAGCCTATGGAGGATATACATTATTATGGTCTACTTCTCCGTGTGGAAGCTTGTCGTCCACCAATTCTTCAAATCCGACAGTGACTATTCCAATCGGATGCAATCCTACAGTGTCGCTTCAGATTTCAAAGAACGGGTGCATAAAAACATATAGCTTTCCATTTAATCTCCCAACAACACCTTTAAGCATTCTTGGACCCGCAACTGTTTGTAAAGGGGAAATTATTTCATTCAGCAGCAGCATTACTCAGGGAGTATTAACTTATGCCTGGATTTTTGGTGAAACCATTACCGGCACAGAGGGAGTAACCAATCCCATTTCCCATGCTTATGACGGCGCCCCGGCCAATCCATTGATAACACTTACTATTACCGATCAATACGGATGTCCATTTAAAGCCACAAAACAAATAACAGTCATCACGCCAGCTCCTTTGGTCATTGCACCGGCACCTTTGGTAAAAATCTGTCCTGACTGCCTGCCTCCGGTGACATTATTTGACTCATTGCCGGCTGCAGGTTACAGCGGTTATCAATGGTATCAGAATGATATGCCGATTGCCAACGCAAACA
>JAPLDV010000769.1 GCA_026391235.1 Bacteroidia bacterium
TTAAGATAGTGGAACTTGCTGAGACCGGGAAGCTGGTTAAGGCAGGTGATACCGTGATTCGCATCGATGCCTCCAGCATTGAAAAAGTAATTATTACCACTGAGGAGAAGCTGGAGAGCGAAAGGGCTGCCAGCAAGAAACTGCAGGTGCAGATGGATAACAACATTCAGGAATTGAAGGCACAACTCAGAACCGAGCAGGCCATGTTCGACCTGAAAAAGCTCGAACAGGAGCGCAGCCTTTTTGATACCGAAAAGAACCGCAAGATCAAGGAACTGGATTTCAGGCAGGCCACAATAAGAATGGACAAGATAAAACGGCAGCTGGCGCAGAAACCCGTCATGGACAACTATGATTTCACGGTTCAGAAAATAAAAGAAAAGCAGGTGGAAGCTGAGCTGTCCGGAGCTAAGGAAGTACTTAACCAGATGGTTGTAACCTGCCCGATTGACGGACTTTTTCAGGCCGGGTACAACCAGAACTATTATCCCCCAAGGTATCTCAAGGTGGGTGACCGGGTATGGACAGGAATGATGATCGCCAAGATTCCCGATATCAATCACATGAAAGCGCGGACATTTGTCCATGAAACCGATATAACCAAAATCTCCAAAGGAATGGCAGTTATCGTTAGGCTGGATGCCCTTCCTCAACTCCCCTTCCACGGAAAAATAACCGAAGTCAGCAAGATCTGTACGGCACGGGAAAAGGAGATGATATTTAAGGTAGTCGTGGAAATCGATGAATCGGATCTGCGTTTAAAACCCGGAATGACGGTGAGCTGCGAGTACATCTGCAAGGAAACTGAAGATGCTTTGTATGTTCCGAACAACTGCCTTTTCAAGGAAGACGGAAAGTGTTACGTCTTCCTGAAAAATGGAGGCACCCCAACAAAAACAGAAGTAAAAGCCGGTCCTGCAAACAGCCATCATACCCTCATTTACAGTGGTATTGAGCCGGGCGAGCCGCTCGTTCCATTCGAAACCGTTCTGAATAAAAAAAACAGTTAAGTCATGCAGGTAAAAGAAAATGTTAATAAAGCCATTATCAGCCTTATCGACCATAAGTTCCGGTCGTTCCTGACTATTCTGGGGATCATCTTTGGCACCGCTTCAGTGATCGCCATGATTTCCATCGGTGAGGGAACGAAAAAGCAGGCGATTGCCAAGTACCAGGAACTCGGTGTGAGTAATATCATCGTTCGCGATAAGGATATGACCGATGCCGAACTGGAGGTGGTGCGGATGAAATTCTCCAAAGGGCTGTCACTGGAAGATTCCAGGGTTATTGCCGATGTTGTGCCCGGGGTGGTGAGTGTATCGCCGCAAAGTGAGGTCAAGATGGAAGCAAAAGTTGGCGATCGTTCGGCCAAATCATCTGTCATCGGGGTCACCCCTTCCATTGTATCGATATTGAATTACCGCACCGAAAAGGGTGAATTTATCAATACCGATCAGTATGACAGGCAGTTGAAGGTGTGCGTGCTGGGTGCTGCCATTGCGCGCGAATTGTTCAGTTACGATGATCCGATCGGTAAGAGTGTTAAAGTCGAGGATCAGTGGTTCGAGGTGATCGGCGTGATGCAGCCCAAAGCGCTGTTTACCGAGACTGTCGGGGAGCTGGCTTCGCGCGATCTGAATAATGACATATATATACCGCTCTCCACATTCACTAAAAGGATTCCGAAAAAAAATCCATTCACCAGCGATGTAAAGCAATTGACTGTTAAGCTTGCCAGCTCCGAACAACTTCTCCCTTCTGCTGCCGTGATCCGGAGTTTACTGAGCCGGCGCCACTTCAACAACGACGACTTCAGTATAATCGTTCCATATGAACTCATGAAACAGGAAGAAAAGGAGACCCGGATATATAACCTGCTGCTGGCTTCGATCGCTGCTATTTCACTGATTGTGGGAGGGATTGGAATCATGAATATCATGCTGGCTTCGGTACTCGAACGGACCCGGGAGATCGGGATCCGCCGTGCCATCGGGGGAAAGAAAAAGCATATCATGAGCCAGTTTGTAACCGAAGCTGTTGTGCTCAGCATAACCGGTGGCATTATCGGTGTAGTGCTGGGAGTCTCACTCTCACTGGGCATAGCCTGGGCAACGGAGGTGCAAACAACCGTTACCCTCTACAGTATTCTGCTCGCATTCGGCTTTTCGGTATTGGTTGGGATCACCTTCGGATACCTCCCGGCCAAGCAGGCATCCAACCTAAGCCCGATCGAATCGATCCGTCATGAATAAAACCCGATAAAGAACAGAAAAATCATGCTGATAGATATTCAAAACCTGAGAAAGGATTACCAGATGGACAGCGTTGAAGTGGCTGCCCTGCGGGGAATCGACCTGCAAATTGCCCATAATGAATTTGTGGCCATCATGGGACCTTCCGGATCCGGCAAATCAACGCTGATGAACATTCTGGGGTGCCTGGATACGCCGACTTCGGGGATATACCGGTTTAACCAGATCGATGTTACCGGGCTCAACGATGACGATCTTTCAGATATCCGGAATAAGCATATTGGGTTCATTTTTCAGTCATTCAACCTGCTTCCCCGGATGACCGCCCTGGAGAATGTGGAACTGCCCCTGATGTATGCCGGGATCGATAAGATGACACGCCTCGATTTGTCGCGGCAGGCTCTGGAAAAAGTGGGTCTGGCCGACCGGATGCGCCACCGGCCGACGGAGCTGTCGGGCGGGCAGCGACAGCGTGTGGCCATTGCGCGGGCACTCGTGAACAGCCCCGGCATCATCCTGGCCGATGAACCAACCTGAGCCCTCGATACCGCGAGCAGTATCGAAATCATGGAAATGTTCCGGCAATTGCATGCCGAGGGCAATACCATCCTGGTGATCACCCACGAAAGGGATATTGCTGCCTGCTGCAAGCGGATCATTCTTCTCCGCGACGGAAT
>JAPLDV010000546.1 GCA_026391235.1 Bacteroidia bacterium
GCACGGCTCTGCCAGGCCTTGATTGTATTTGAAAGATTCATGTTGTAGGGATAATAATACTCCGAGCTGTTGAAATCGCGCTCCAGCCAGGGACATCCCCAGTACTCCCGGTCACCATAGATCGCCCCGGTTTCGCAGCCATCGGAATAGGCAGATATCGGTGCGCAGATCACGTCAGCCGGCAAGGTGGCTGTATTCACCGGGTTGATGCCCCACCCTGCCACCGCCAGGCGGGTTTTAGGGGATTTGGCTTTCATCCCCGTGTAAAAACCATCGAAAATGCGACGCCACTTTTTCCACAATTCGGTTTTCGAGGCTATATTTTCTGATTGGAAACAGAGGAGATAATCCAGATCGGGATAATTGGCTGCCACCTCATCTACCTGTGCAGTAATTACTTTCGGATCATCGGATTCCGATTTATATTCTGGAAGTATCAGGTCGACATCGAGCCCAAGGCCGATCTTAACCCCTCTCTGGTGAGCATATTGGATCACCTTCCGTAACAGGCTGACCCCTTTTCGAAAAACCTGCTCATTGGTCAGTGTTTCGTTATGCAGCGTGACATCTGCACCAAAATCGTAATCCCCGAAAAGGTCGGATGCACCAAAGCGGTACTCGTTCACATCCCAGCCGGGGCAGGCCCAGCCATGTCCGGTTTTGGCCGTTGCCATCCACACCCTCGGTATAATTCCGTTGACCGAAAAGTTGTGGTACATCTCGTTGTGACCTGCTTCCCCGTTATAATTGTGGATGTGCAGAAAATTCAGCCTCATCTTAGCCATCTGGTCGATGATGAATTTCCAGTCGTCCCAGGAATAGGAGGTTGCCGATTGCGGAAAATTCGTCCAGGGAAGGAATCCACGGATCGCCACCGCCGGAGTCTTTGTTTCATCAAGATTTTCGGGCATCAGAGGTAGCATTGTTTCCGGCAACACATCACCGCCCAGGTAGAATCCCACTCCGTAATGATCCTCAAGCAAACCGTAAACACCGTAAAGAACCCCCTCGGGATCAGCACCGGCAATAATAATATTCCCGCCTACTTTCTTAAGAACGTATCCCTGCGGGCCGGGTTTATCTGCTACAAGCTTTTTAATCTGTGGATTGGTGGCTGGTTGTCCGAGTATGAAACTTCCAGGTTTTATTGCTGCTGCTCCTGTCCGGATATCAAGCTTCTCGCCGGTCACCAGGTAGAGATAGCGCTGTAGTTCGAGGGCAGCATACTGCTCTATATCTGTAGCTTTCGGCGATATCACGATATCGCCGGTTTGCGAAAAGGAGAAGATAGACGTAAAGAAGGTGAGAACGAAAAGAAGGGTGAGATTTTTCATGGGTAAAATTTGAAAAGGATGAGCTGTTACGTGGTTTTTGAAGGACGAATTTAGAGATTCGAAGACCAGTTTTGAATTTTGAAGTTACAGATTCAAGGATCCCGAAACCTGATCACTTATACCTGTCTTTCGTATGTTCAACCGAGTAAAAACTTTATATACCTTAAGTTTTATGACTAAATTTGAATAAAAAAATATTATGCCAGAACTATGCAGGTTTTTAGGAATTGTGATACTTATGAACTTCAATGAACATAATCCACCATATTTTCATGCTAAATATAATGATTTTGAGATAATTGTCGAGATAAATTCGGGGATTGTTGAAGGTGAATTTCCTAAAAGGGCATTGAGTATGGTGTTTGAGTGGTGCGAGATGCTTAATGGCAAACTTTTGCAGAACCGGGAATTGATACAGACAACCGGAGAATTTAAAAGATTTGATTTTGCACCTGAGTTTTTACTTGAATCAGGCCGGCAGCAAGAATCAAAAGTAATGGTAAAACCATAATTTAGATGTGTCCTTAAAAAGGATAGATTGGGGTTGATATGAATGATCTGGATAAAACCAAAGAAGAACTCATTAAAGAGTTATAGGAATTGCGGCAAGAACATAATTCCTTGAAGGCATCATGCGATATGGATATCACCGGGCGTAAGCAGGCAGAAGAAGCACTGCGGGAGAGTCAGGAGATGCTAAATAAGACACAGAATCTGGCGCATTTAGGGGTCTGGGACTGGAAAGCAGACATTGATTGCGTTACCTGAACGGAGGAGCTTTTTCATATCGCAGGTCTCAACCCTAAGCTTCCAGCACCCACCTTTGCAGAACACTCAACCATTTGTACTCTACAAAGCTGGCATTTCCTGAAAGCCGCTGTTGAAAAAGCATTAAAAACGGGTGAACCTTACCAGCTTGAGCTGGCACTCATCCGCCCTGGCGGTAACATTCGGAATGTGAACGCATTTGGCGGCGTTAAGTATGATGCCAAGGGGCAGGTTACCGGGCTTTACGGTACGCTGCAGGATATCACCGAACGCAAGCAGGCGGAGGAAGCGCTGCGCGAGAGCGAGGAAAACTTGCGTTCTCTTGTAAGTGTCTTGCCTGACTATATCTCATTGCTCGACCGGGAGGGCAGATTTTTGTTACTGAATCACTTTGCAGAGGGATTCAAGGAAAAGGAGGTCCTTGGGAGCAGCGTATACCAATATTTTTCAACACAGTCCAAAGAGATATTTGAAAAGGAAGTTGCCGAGTGCCAAAACACTGGGAAAATACGCAAGTTTGAGCACACGGCCATGGGAGACTATGGCATCATGAGAGAGTATGAAGATTATCTTGTCCCTTTTCTTGAAAAGAACAAAGCGACCAGTACTCTGGTTATTTCAAGGGATATCACCAAACGCAAGCGGGCGGAGGAAGCGCTGCGGCGGGCTGAAGAGAACTTCCGGCGTACTCTGGATGACTCCCCGCTCGGGGCGCGCATCGTGACCACGGAAGGAGAAACAATCTATGCCAACCGGGCTATCCTCGGCATCTATGGCTATGATAGTATTGAGGAGCTGAGAACGACACCCGTCAAGAACAGTTATACTCCGGAGAGCTATGCCACGTTTCAGATAAGATATGATAAAAGGCAGAAGGGTGAGGAGGCCCCGTCGGAATACGAAATCAGCATCGTGAAGAAAAATGGTGAGGTCCGTAGCTTGCAGGTCTTCCGAAAGGAAGTGCTTTGGAATGACGAAAAACAGTACCAAGTGCTCTACCTCGACATCACCGAGCGCAAGCGGGCGGAAGAAGCACTGCGGGAGAGCGGGGAACGATTCAGGGCTTTGGTGGAAAATGCCTTTGAAGGCACCGCTATCATAAGCAAGTAGGGCGTTACCCTCTACGAAACTCCAGCGGTTGAACAGATTGCCGGACTGACGCCGGATGAAGCCATCGGGACAAATTTCTTCGATAAAGTACACCCTGACGATATGGACCTGACCGTGCAAAATATGGTACGCCTGCTCAGTAAGCCCGGATCAGTGGTATCTTCAATACAGCGCATCATATATCCTGACGGCTCCTATCATTATATAGAATCTACATCCACAAACCTTATCGATAACCCCAGCGTTCGCGGCATTGTGACCAACTTCCGCGACATCAACGACCGCAAGCGGGCAGAGGAAACATTACGTAAGAGCGAGGAACGGTTGCGGGAGGTGCTGGAGAATTCGCCGGATGTGTTTTACAAACGCAATTTGCAAACCGGAGATTATGATTATCTGAGCCCCTTTTTCGTTAAAATTTCCGGCTATTCCATGGAAGAGATTAAGCCCTTGCCCATGGAAGCCTTTATGGATTTTATTCATCCCGACGACCTGGCTGAAATCGAACGCGTGATTGCCGGGTCCACGTTTGGCGCTATCGGCACGGTTTATCAAATGGAATATCGTTTCAAACACAAGGATGGTCAATATCGTTGGTGCCATGATCAATTCACCGTCATGCGTGATGCCGGCGGACAACCATTGGCGATTATCGGGAGGGTGAGCGACATCAGCGAACGCAAGCAGTTCGAAAAGTTATTACAACAAACCCGTCACAATTATGAAACCTTCTTTAACACCATTGATGAATTTCTTTTTGTTCTGGATGAACAAGGGAATATTATTTATACAAATATTACAGCTATAAACCGTCTCGGCTATACACAGGAAGAGCTCTACGGAAAATCAGTTCTTATGATTCATCCATCAGAACGCCGCGAGGAAGCCGGCAGAATTGTTGGTGAAATGTTAAGTGGACTTACAGAGTTTTGTCCTATTCCGGTTATTACAAAATCGGGTGTTCAAATCCCGGTCGAAACAAGGGTTTCCCATGGGTTCTGGGACGGCAAACCTGCAATTTTCGGAGTTACCAAGGACATTTCAAAAGTCAGGTTATCAGAAGAAAAGTTTTCAAAAGTATTTTATCTCAATCCTTCTGCATGTGGTTTAAGCGATTTGGACAACCACGAATACATTGAAGTAAACAAAGCATTTTACACTTTGCTTGGATTTGATAAAGATGAAGTAATTGGCAAAGCAGCTTTTGATTTAGGAATATTAACCAATGAAACACAAAATTCCATAATTCTGAAAGAAGATAGCATTGGAAAAGTAACCAATGTTGAAGCCAATTTAAAAGCGAAGAATGGCGACATCAAGCATGTGCTGTTATCACAGAAAATATTTTTGTCCAGGATAAAAAATTGCGTTATACCGTTGTTCATGACATCACCCCCCGTAAGCAGGCAGAAAAGGCACTGCGCGAGAGTGAGGTGCGGTTCCGGGAACTCTTCAGTCGAATGAGCAGCGGAGTTGCCGTGTATGAAGCCGTCGATAACGGAGGGGATTTCATTTTCAGGGATTTCAATACCGCGGCTGAGAAGATAGAGAAAGTCAGCAGGAAAGACATCCTCGGTAAGCGTGTTTCCGAAGCATTCCCCGGGGTGAAAGCTTTTGGAGTCTTTCAAGTATTCAAGAGAGTGTGGCAAACCGGGAAACCGGAGTTTTACCCCGAGAACATTTACAAAAATGAGAGGAGCATCGGGAGCTGGCGAGAAAGTTGGGTTTTCAAATTGCCCACTGGTGAGATAGTCGCTATCTACAATGATATCACCGCACGCAAGCAGGCAGAGGTAGAAATGCAACTGAAAAACGAGGAACTGATAAAGCTCAATGCCGAGAAAGACAAATTCTTCTCTATCATCGCCCACGACCTGCGCAGCCCTTTCCACACGCTCCTTGGCTTTACCCGATTGATGTTAGAGGATTTGCCAACCTTAACACTGGACGAGATTCAGAAGATTGCCGTGAACATGAGAAACTCGGCTAACAAACTCTTCAGCCTGCTCGATAACCTGCTCGAGTGGTCGCAGATGCAGCGTGGCCTGGGTAGTTTTAAACCTGAATCATTCATATTGGTGAATGGGATTATACCAATTATAGAGCTGATTCGCGATGCAGCCAACAAGAAAATGATCGGGATCAGCTATGATCTTCCGGAGGATTTGAGGGTAATGGCTGATGAACATTGGTTTTAATGGATATTCTATTGCCCGAAATGGACGGATATGAAGCCACTCGTCAAATTCGTCAATTTAATAATGAAGTAATTATTATTGCGCAAACAGCTTTAGCACTTAAAGGAGAGAGAGAAAGGGCAATGGAAGCGGGATGTAACGATTATATTTCAAAACCTATTTTGAAAGAGGAATTGGTGGCGTTAATTCAAAAGCATTTCAGTTACCTAAATTCACATGGTTAAAACATAACTCACCGGCCCATAAGCACGCAAGCTGAAAGAAAGCCTCTCATCCCTGATCTTCACTGCCTCTCCAGTTTTTTCCCCTCTCAGATTAACCGGGGTGGCTGTTGTAAACTTTGAGCCCGCCGGCAGCGTGACCTCCAAATTTCCGCTGATACCGCCCTGTTCCCAAACCCGAAGTATGGTACCCGGCCCATCGGGATTCGGACCAAAGGCAGTGAGTGACACTCCCCTGCGAGATAATATGATACCAGCCTGGGTTACAGGCAGGTTTCCCGGATTACTCCGCGACCGGCCCACTTTCAGCGGCACACGGGCTTCCATCGCCGATGTATAAAGGGCTGATTCAGAATTGAATTTATCAAACGACCATAATCTCACCCTCGAACTCATCCTTTCGCCATTTCCTATCCAGGCAACAAAGTTTGTACGCCAGTGATTATTGTATAGATTGATATAGACATATGGCTTCGATGGCTCATATCGCTTATCAAACTGGTACTCACCGGGCATGCCGAGGCTAACCACCGGCGAATCTTCGGAGCAAAGCCCAACCCCGCCTCCGGAGTTGCCATCGTAAACAGCCACACCGGTATTTATCCACGACATATGGAAATTCGAGTTATCAATTTTGAAGTCCTTAACCGGGTCAATGTCGGCACCGAGGCGGCCTAAACGGAACTTCGGATTGTCAATTTTAAACGGAAGGCAGATCCAGCCGGCTTCTGGCCATCCGTCGGGCTGCTTCTGCCAGCTGACCTCCAGATCGGCCACCGGTGCACCGGCAGGAAGGGTGAGGCGGATGGATATCCTCTGTGGCTGGCCCGGTCCGGGAATGGTACCTGTCATAACCGCAGCAACATCGATCGCGCTCAATTTCAGGGAAAGACTCATGTTTTCAGGCAATGCCGACCGATAAACGCTGTCCTTGGGCATATCATAGGCCACAAAGCAAACCCGGTGCCCGGTATACTGGGGATAAAGCGATTTAGCCAGCCAATCTGCAAGATCCCTATATCCAAAACGTTCATACAAATATTGACCAAAACCCTGGGGTGCCGACTGATCCACCAATTCCTTACCGGATCGTTTATCTATCAAACTGGCAATCCTTCCGCGTTTGGCATCTAAAGTGGCTTTAAAAAACGGACTTTCAATGATGCCTGTTTTATCATCAGCCACCAATTCAACGTTTGCCGGATATTCCTGCGAGGCAACAAATGTCCGGTAACCCATTGGCGGAATATCCTTTACAAAGAATCGCGTCACCGGGGCCGCATCTTCCAGGGCAGGAAATTCATGGGAGACCAGCACGGCAGGGCCTCCGTCAGCAGGCTTCAGCGACTTGAATCCCGGCAGGATGCGGGTATCCATCACCACCTCGCCATCGCGCTTCCATGGCAAAGGGTTGTAAACCACGACTCGCGGCTCTTTAATATTGATGTTATCCGCAAGTGTGGCAATGGCATCTGCATAGGGCTCTGCAACAAGTTGTTGCACGGAATTCACATAATCGGCATGATCCTTCCACGACTTCTCCATGAGGCGATACTGAGGCGGCAGACCCTGGGCCCAGAGGCTGTCCCAGGCCGGTCCATAAGGTATTTTAAGGTAATGCTGATTGGCCATTCCCCAGGTATGCTCTGAATACAGCATACTCTTTTCATAAGCCTGCGAAATGGTTTTTGAAATATCCGGGATATAAAGACCCCAGCACTTTTCCAGTGTGGTCAGCTCATCTACTCCTCCAATCTCAGGCCTGATATTCTGCGCCAGTTTAGTTGCTGCAGGCTGGCTCATTGGACCATGGATCCAGACATCGCCGATATCACTTCGGATAACCGGCAGTTTGCCAAGATCCTCTTTCATAATCAGATTCGCGAAATCATCCATGCTCCCTGCCCTGGCTTTGATTCCCCTGCTCTGATAAAAAGCCAGATCCTTGTTCACGGTTTCCGGTCCGGGAGGACCCTGGTTATCACCGGTCATATTGATATAGACCCAGGTTTTATAGGGCCAGTTACCGGGGGGCAGGGGACTGCTGCCGTAGCCGTTGTTGTACAGCGTTAGCAGCCTGGATCCATCCGGGCCTTCCCACCAGAAAAACAGCGGTAATCCTTGCTCCATGTTCACAACCGGTCCGCCCATGTGATAGAATTTAATCCCGGCATGAGTAAAAAGCGTTGGGGTAAACCAGGATTGGCCGGGCACGTCGCTCATCTTGGCGCTGATGGATAGTGGCTGTCCGAACTTGCGGGAAATAGTTGATGAGATATTCAGACCCCGCACCAGATCCTCCATTTCAGCGGTTTCGGTGTGTGTGGTAAACGGATAGGCATGAACCACCAGGTTTCCGTCGCGGATGGCCTGCTCGATTTTCAGCCGGCGCTCCGGGGCCTGTCCTTCCCACAGCATCTGCTTCATCGGCCAGCCGGAGACAGTCCACACAAACTGATTTTCCTTGGGCTGATGGCTGTTTTTATCGATGGCCTCCAAAACGCGGTCCACCATCTCGGTACGATATTCATGAACAACATCGTGAACAGTTGAAGAATAACCGATATCGAAATGGGTTTTGTACACGATGATCACATTCTCAACTGCGGATTTTTTGGCAACATTCTGGCCCTGGAGCGCAGTTAACATCAGGACGGTGATGAGGAGGGAAGTGAGTTTTTTCATGGTTTGAAAATAGAAAAAAAACGTGAAGCGTGATGCGTGACTCGTAACGCAGAAGATAGAAAGGTATCGGGTATCGGGTATCAGGTATCGGGTATCGGGTATCGGGTATCAGGTATCGGGACATGATCAGAATATTGAATTTTATCCATGTGCCCACCTTTTAAAAGTTGTATTTTTAAACAAAATTTGGAATTAAAACTGATCCTGATTTTACCTGATACCCGATACCCGATACCTGATAATCATGAAAACCTCCCGCAGATCCTTCCTAAACCGGACACTCGGAGTGGCCGGCGGAGTAGCCTTGGCACCAATGGCTTCGGCCATGGGGCCGGGGTTCGAACAAAAATTAAACGAAGTGGAATCAATCACCCCGGGAGAGCTTGCCACAGATGAAGAGTTCTGGCAATTCATCCGGCAGGCATTTACGATTTCGCCGAACCTGATCAACCTGAACAACGGCGGGGTTAGTCCGCAGCCTAAGATCGTTCAGGACAAAGTGACTCATTATCAGAGCGTCAGCAACGAAGGACCTGCGCATTACATGTGGTCTGTCCTTGGTGAAGAGCGCGAGCCCATGCGCCGAAAACTGACCGCAACCGCCGGATGCCCGGCCGATACGATTGCGATTCTCAGGAATACCACGGAGGCCCTCGACCAGATCATATTCGGATTCCCATTGGAGAAAGGCGATGAAGTGGTTCTGTGCAAATATGATTACCCGAACGTGATCAATGCCTGGAAACAGCGTGAGATGCGCGACGGGATCGTGCTGAAATGGATGGATCTGCCTATGCCGGTGGAGAATGACGACTTCATCGTTAAAGCTTATGCCGATCAGTTTACCGCCCGCACAAAATTGGTGAATGTGACTCATGTGATCAACTGGACCGGCCAGATCCTGCCGGTTAAAAAGATCGCACAGGCAGCGCATACCCGCAATGTTGAGGTTATGGTAGATGGCGCCCACAGCTTCGCGCACCTGGTTTTCAAAATTCCGGACCTGGAGTGCGACTATTTCGGCACCAGCCTTCATAAATGGCTGTTTGCCCCGTTCGGGACCGGTTTCCTGTATGTTAAAGCCGATAAGATCGGCAAAATATGGCCCCTGATGGCAGCTCCCGACCCAAAAAGCACGGATATCAGGAAATTTGAGAATATCGGAACCCGGTCCTTTGCGGTTGAACTGGTCATCAGCACCGCCATCGATTTCTATAATATGATCGGTCCGGCGCGCAAGGAACAACGGCTCCGGTACCTGAAAGATTACTGGGTGAATGGCATCAAGTCCCATCCGAAAGTTAAGCTGAACATTTCTCTGAAACCTGAATATTCCTGTGGGTTAGGAAATTTCAGCATCGAGGGGAACAGATCCAATGAGCTGCAGTCGCTGCTGATGACCAAATACAAAATACTCACAACCCCGATCAATTGGGAAAAAGTAAACGGGATCCGTGTGACGCCGAGCGTGTATACCACCGTTGCCGAGCTCGATCTGTTCATAAAGGCGGTACTGGAGTTCGCGGGGTAGAAGGGGCCGGCCTTTGCGCCGGCCCGATTGAACTTCAGCGGCGATTTCCGTACGGGCCGGCCTCAGAGCCGGCCCGCGGTTTCAGAGCCGGCCCGCGGTTTCAGAGCAGGCCCGCGGCCATCGAAGATAAAAGACGGGAGGGCTCTGAGGCCCTCCCGTACGAATATCTGCCCCTTTTAGGTAGCCGGTTTAGTGAGACCGAATTTTGCCAACAA
>JAPLDV010000061.1 GCA_026391235.1 Bacteroidia bacterium
TAAGTACCGGTGACCGTTCGGCAAAGATCCGTACCTATAATTATCCGCAGGGCCGGATGACCGATCACCGCATTTCATTAACCATGTATAATCTTCCGGTTATCATGAATGGAGATATTCAGGAAATTATTGATAAATTGCAGATTGCTGAAAATGCCGAACGCCTGAAAACTGCTGACACTAACCGATAATGACATCATCAGAGCTGAACCTCGAGATCCGGAAAAAGAAGTCCTTCCTATGCGTGGGTCTGGATATTGATCTGGCCCGCCTGCCTGCCCATATCCACAGGGAAACCCATCCCGTTTTTGCGTTTAACCGGGCAATCATCGATGCAACCGCAGATCTCGCCGTGGCATACAAACCGAACCTGGCTTTTTATGAAGCACTGGGTACCGATGGGATGAATCAGCTTGAAATGACGGTCGATTATATCCGCTCCAAGGATCCAAACCTGTTTATTATCGCGGATGCGAAACGCGGTGATATCGGAAATACTGCAGAACAATACGCGAAAGCCTTTTTCATTCATTACGATTTCGATGCAATTACCCTATCTCCTTACATGGGAAAGGATTCGATAGAGCCATTTCTGCAATTTCCGGGAAAGTGGGCCATAGTTCTTGCCCTGACTTCCAATCCCGGTGCATCGGATTTCCAGCTGTTGAATGTCGATGATGATCAGCCGCTGTATGAGCATGTTCTGATGCAGGCAATCACTTGGGGTTCAACCGATAACCTGATGTTTGTTGTCGGAGCAACGCGGTCTGAACATTTCCGGAGCATCCGCCGCATAGCACCCGATCACTTTCTGCTGGTGCCGGGTATCGGTGCCCAGGGGGGCTCAATGGAGATGGTGATCGCTAATGGAAAATCTTCTAAAGGAGGTTTGCTGATCAATAATTCCCGCGGTATTCTGTATGCCGGCAGAGGACATGATTTTGCTGAAAAGGCCCGGGCGGCAGCAGAATGAATGCTTGTCGAATTCAGACTGTAAAATAATAGCCCGAAAAATTCCAAATCGTATGCCTTTCTGCATCAGGCCATGTGGAGATTCATGTGAAAGCTTCCGATTGGTACCGGCACAATCACAATCAGGATTCTGCCTATGATCCGGTGGTCCTCCACGTTGTTTATGAAGCCGATTGCACGGTTAAACGCAACAATGGTGATAGTGTTCCAATGGTGGTTATGCCCGTTAAGCCTTCGTATCTCGACAACTATCATCAAATACTCTCCACCATTGCGCCGGTGCCATGCGAAACATCCTGGCGAAATCTTGAACCCGCTGAGGTCGAAAACTGGATAGTTAATGCGGGCATAGAGCGTATGCAGGTAAAATCGAACGAAGTGTTTAACCGGTTGGCGCGTAACAAAGGCGGATGGGATGAAACATGGATTCAGTTAATAACAAGGTCGTTTGGCTTCGGAATCAACCAGGATTCATTCGACAGGCTGGGGCAGTCGATTCCGTTGGCAGCGATCCGTTCAACCGGATCAAATGTATTCCGGCTTGAA
>JAPLDV010000049.1 GCA_026391235.1 Bacteroidia bacterium
ATTACATCCCCCTTTAAATCCCAGATTCTGGCTGTCCCGTCATAAGAGGCGGTTAAGATCCGCTCTCCATCAGGGGAAAATACAGCAGACATTACCCAACCTTGATGCCCTTTTAACTGGGCTACTGCATTCCCTTTTAAATCCCAGATTCTGGCCGTGTTGTCAAAAGAGGCGGTTAAGATCAGCTGTCCATCCGGAGAAAAAACAGCGGACCTTACCTCAGCCTGATGCCCTTTCAACTCGACTACAACATTCCCTTTTAAATCCCAGATTCTGGCCGTGTTGTCAAAAGAGGCGGTTAAAATCCACTGTCCATCCGGTGAAAATACAGCGGACAATACCTCAGCTTGATGCCCTTTCAACCCGGCTACTGCATTCCCTTTTAAATCCCAGATTCTGGCTGTGTTGTCATAAGAGGCAGTTAAGATCCGCTCTCCATCCGGTGAAAATACAGCGGAACATACTACATTCCGATGCCCCCTCAACTCGGATAGCAGATTTCCCTTTAGATCCCAGATTCTGGCCGTGCTGTCATAAGAGGCGGTTAAGATCCGCTTTCCATCCGGAGAAAATACAGCGGACCTTACCTCAGCTTGATGCCCTTTCAACTTGGCTACTACGTTTCCCTTTACATCCCAGATGATGGCCGTGCTGTCAACAGAGGCGGTTAAGATCCGCTCTCCATCAGGGGAAAATACGGCGGACCTTACCTCAGCTTTATGCCCTTTCAAACAGGCTACTACATTCCCTTTAAAATCCCAGATTCAGGCCGTACTGTCAACAGAGGCGGTTAGGATCCGCTCTCCATCCGGAGAAAATACAGCGGACCTTACCTCAGCCTGATGCCCTTTAAGGATGCTATTGCTCCAGAAGTTATTGGTCAGTGAAACTTTTAAAATATTGTTGGCAGAAAAAGAAGAACTGTCTAATTGATTAGCCAGCTGTGCAAACCGAATGGCCAGGCCAGTATTATGTGTGGACATTTCGCTGGATTCATTAATAAATACCAATGAAGATGCCATTAATCTTTGTGCATTGGATTCTCTCTGCTTCTGCATGCCGAAAAATACCGCAATCAACGCCAAAACGGTTATAATCCCAAAACTGCCCACCAGCACCATCGACCTTCTTCGTTGTTTCTTAAGCCTGGCTATCTCTGCCTTTCGCTTCTCAGCTTCCATTTTTTGATTCTCGGCTTCCTCACGCTGTAACCTGGTATCCCTACTCGCTTTTACCACCGGAGCCATTACATCATGGCTCAATTCCAAATGAGAGCGCTGGTAAAGTTCTATCCGGTGCAGGAGTCGAAGGTTGATGAGGAGCTGAATATCTTCCTGCGGAATATGCTGCTGAATCAGGTTGGACTCGGGCTCTGATGTCCGGAATCCTTCAGCATCGAGCAGTTGGTTTTCAATGTAATAACGGGTTTCGGGCTTAACCGATTGCATGGCGGTTTCGTAGAACTCTTCCAGTATTCGGCCTTTGGACTGTTTTACGAAATCTACGGTGATCGTTTGCTGTTCTTGTGACTGGCGCTTAATATTCAACTGCTGACAGACCAGACTGAGTATTGCCGGCTCTACTTCAAACCGGTCGAGGGAAGCTCTGGTATCGAGTGTTTCGTTATCGAGGTTTTCCGATGCATTGGCTACAAACCGGATAATTTCAACTGCTACGCGATGCGAAATCATCCCGGCCGGAGCCGGACCTGTGATGGCTGCCAGTGCCTGGCTCCCGGTGAGCCGAACCAGCGAAAAATGATTCTGCCGTACCGTTACCCCTGGCAGAATCTGCCGCAACGATTGCAGTTGTGCAAAATAGTCATCACGAAGGGCAATAACTACCTTGTAGGGCTGTTTGGCCGGGTCAAAAGCCAACTCCGCATTCTCTTCATTCATCCGGTGATTGATCTCCTCGGGCAGAAAATTCTCCGCCGCATCCCCAATCTGGCGCAAAAAACTTTCCAACCCCAATGCATACTTGCCCAACGTGAAAATCTCCTCGAACTGATCGAACATAAATACCGGCTGCCATACTGCTCCACCGGCACCTTCCAGTGTAAATGACCGCAACCATTCCCACAATGATAAATTCTCAATGCGATCATTAAACCATTGATTATCTGAAGATTTAATAATAATTCCTTCCTTTTGACACTCACATTTTAAAGCTCCTCCCAATTGAACGGTAACCGGTGTGATAGTCTCACCAGGTAGTGGAAATTCGAGCCTGGCCGTTACCGGCAGCAGATTCTGCTTCCTTAGTTTTGGGAATACCCCTGCTTGTAATAGTGAGGTTTTACCGGTGCCAGATGGCCCAAACAATATGGTCAGCTTGGAATTCAGGATCTTACGGGTCAGGTCGAAGATTTCGGCATCACGGCCGTAAAAAAGATGCCGGTCGTGTTCCTGGTAAGGGGCGAGGCCGGGCCAGAGGTAGGTTTGCAAAGTATCGGGTGCTTTCATAGGTATCGGGTATCGGGTATCGGGTATCGGGTTGTCGGTTGTCGGTTGTCGGTTGTCGGTTGGCTTTTGCCAGTTGGCTGGCTACTTATCGGTTAACGGATAACTGACAACTGATAACTGACAACGGTTTTCCGGAAGCTTTCGTTCAGCCGGGCGAGTCCTTCGTCGGAGAGGTTGCCGCCGGGGGCGTTGATCCAGTGATTCCCACTCCTCCCCTGCCTTAAGGGCCCTCTTATCTAACCATACAGGCAGACCAATCGAACGGATCTCTTCAAACAACTGATTGGCCGCCTCCCGGTCCTCCGAAGCATAACTGATAAATATAGATCCTCTCCCGAAAGGGTTTTCTTCAGCTGAACTTTGACTGGAGTATGAGCCGATGCCCTGATAAAGCTCAAATAGCCGGTCAACAAAGGATTCCACCGAGGTATCCAGCACCACCTGGGCATCGAGCCGTTTGAGATATCCTGTGAGATTCTGATCGGTGCGGCAAACAGTATCACTCATTACAAAAACAGGCTGGATGGAGGGCTTTTTGGGATCAGGACTCGTTAAGGCAATGAAAAACCTGGCCAACCAGTTTGGGAAGTTGCATCCTAAAATCAGCATCCGCTTGCCGGATAAAAAGTTGATCAGCTCATCGGGCCGGTAGATGCTGCTTTGAAGCATCAGGTTGGCTTCCAGCACATCATCTTCCGATAAAGCGTATGATTTCATGCGCGAGGGACGGCCATACAAATAATAGATCGAGGGAGGTGCATTGCTCTTGTACAGATTTTCGATATACCTCGGATCAAACTGTTGCAAAGCCGACCGTTGGGTAAACTTCGTAATGTCGTCCGGCTGCTTGGTGAGGTTGTTTTCCAGGATCCGGATCTGCGAATCATTCATCCCCCAGGCCTCTTTAACAGCGGTCTCCAGAAATGGTTCGTAGGTGGTGGTCATGAAAAAGCGAAACCTTTTGATCTGAGCGAGCTTCTTAATTGCTTCCGGTATTGGGAACTGTGTCTCGCTTATCAGTGCCTTAACCACCTGGTAAGGCCTGATGCTTCGGATATCACCCTGCTGGTAAAACCGGAGCATCACCTCCTCCACCGGGTGCAGAATATCATCCAATCCATCCTGCGAGATGCCCAGTTCGCGCGCCAGCTCTGTGGCCAGCCACAACCGGTAGCTCCCTACCCTGCCGTTATGTTCGACCTGAAGTAATTCCGGCCCGACTACCGGGATGAGGTCGCCGGACTTCAATTCATCGGCGATAACTTTCCAATTCAGTTGTTCAGGTGATGACATCATTAAAGGTTTTAAAGGGTTGTAGATAATAACCTTCTAAACTACAGAATGCTCAGGTCATTTCATTCGGTAAGGCAGCAAATTTATTAAGGTTGCCTTTCCCCTAAGCAGCGATGCTATATTGAGGCTCCTTCGACTCTCGCTTTCACTCATTAACAATAGGTATTCAATCATCAAAGGTGCCGATTTGCTCATTATCCTTTATCCGGCCCATTTTTTAAGGAAATTATTTCTAATTTGTTTGCATAATAAAACTTAAACTCATGAAACCACAACAGTTTATTGCAAACCTAAAACATAGCATTATGAATTCTAAATGGTTAATTAAACCTTTTTTATGGAAGCTCATCAGACAACTCTGTATTGTTGCCTCCATTGTTTTAGTTTTATTTCAATCCTCCTGCGCTCCCACGAAATGCGTAGTGTGCGATCTTGGCAATAGAACATTGTATAATGTGGAGCTGAATGACAGCGCTGCCGGCCTATACGGGAAAAAGAACTTTACTACTTACTTCTCACCGGTACCGGTAGAAAGAAGCAAAGGTAAGTTTGATGTTTATGTAGTTGATTGCGAAGGGCAAGAGCCCTTTCGACTTTCACCCGGACCTGAGTTGCGGGATTTTGTTAAAACCCATATGATTGTGATTGACTCAACAACCATCAAAAGAATAACCAAGTTTTCGGACGCTGATATATATCCTGAGGAATTTAAGGTGCCGGCCAACCCCATGTGCGGTCGCCAGCGTAATCCCTTTAAAGTTGAGCTGCGGGCAATGCTGGGGGTACGGTCATTTGAGAAGACTCAATATGCCGTTTTGCTCGGCGATACACCCATCGATAAAAAAGTCTTTGGATTCGGCCCTGAAGGTACCACATTGAATACCGGGCTGGAAATCGGGTTGCTAGCACCAATATTTAAAATTAATAATAAACATCGTTTTCATTTGGGGATCATGACCGGATACTGGCCGGTTGAAGGAGGGAATTTTATCCCGATGTCGATACATCCACGCTTTACATTCAACGATATTACCTCTCCGATTTGGGGAACCTGCAATGCAGTTTATTTATTCGGCGACTATGGTACTGCCTATGATGTGTCGGGCGGTGCTGAAAAGTTCCGTTACAATAAACGGTTCAATTCAAGTTTTTGGGATGTCGG
>JAPLDV010000428.1 GCA_026391235.1 Bacteroidia bacterium
GCGTGATTGTTCCGGTTTTGATTTCGTCGTAAAGCTCATCAGCTTCGTAGCGGCTCTTGAAAGCAACATCCGAGCTGCTGTAATAACAATTCGACTGCCTGATGTCGCCGCAGGGCACAATTTCCCGGTATGCTACCGGTATTGCCTGGCGAAGCGCTTTCACAAACGCATCGGCCTTTCCCGTGCGGGCCAGTGACTCGGCATACCGGATATGCTCGTGCACATACATGAGGCCTATTTCGCGGCCAAAGAACGTACTGCTTTCGGCACGCTGAAAAATGGTTTGAATCCCTCCTCTATATTTGAGAGGACGATCCATCAGCCGGGCACCATCAGGGCCTTTAAGGTGTTGCTCGATAAGATCCTGGTGATGCTCAGCCTGTTCTTTGGTGAATATTTCACTTATTATACCCCTTTCCATCGGCAACAGACTGTAATGAACACCTGTTTCGGTATCACCCGGATGAAGCATTACACTGATGCTGCGGTCATCGTTAACAAGCACGTACCCCGCCACTATGCCATCCTTTATCAGGTATCTATTGAAATCAGATTTGATCCTTTCACAGATATCCTTTAACTCTTTTGCTCCCGATACATCGCCGGTAAGTTCATATACAGCCTGGTACTGCATGAAAGCCTGGTAATTCATTTCGACGGTCCAGCTGGAGATCATGCGTTCGGCTAATTCCCTGCTCACCGGTTGCAAAGAATCATTCCAGTCGCCGCCGCCAAAAGGAACCAGTGCAGTGCCGGGGATAAATGAGCTGATTATCATACGGTTGAGCCTGTCGACATGCTCACTGATAGGCGTCTTTTCTGCACCTTGGCTGTCCATTTCCGGGAAGTAAGGGAGTACCTCCTCCAGTATTTTCATGTCGCCGGTGACTTTGATGTAATTGCTCAGCGCAATGATGACCCAATAGAAGACATCTCCGTGGGAATCATGAGCCCTGATCTCTGAGAAGCTGTCGAACATCCACCATTGCGGCCATCCGCCATCAGGATTCTGGTTTGAGAAAATGAGGCGCAGCACCTGCTTCGCTTCATCATACTTTTCCATGGTCAGCAAAAGATCAATCGGCCCCTGCGATACATCGCGCGTACCCCAGGCGGCCCCGCTGAATTGCTCCAGGCCGTAAGGAGTCAGGAAATGAGTCATGGCATTCATGCCATACCACGGCAGGATTGCACGGATGGCTTTGGTATCCTGCTGGTCGCCCTTCAGCGAAAGGTTCAGACTCAGCTTCCCCCAAAACGATTGTGCATCAAGGCAATCGGAGAGCCACTGATCATCTGCATTCTCAATCGGCGAATATTTAACAGCTGAGCAAACTTCGCCCATGAAACTCATGCAGAAATTTGCTGTGTCACATACATCAAGGACGAAAAGGGAGCCCTTCCCTGCCCAATTTCCGGAATAGAGCGCCTCCTCGCCGCAAGCCTTGCAATCAGCCTGAATACTGTTGATTATGATCCTGAACCGGGCCTTTGGAAATTTACCCGAGATCATGCTGCCCGCTGCCGGTTTGGCCACAAACTCTTGAGGGTCACCACCCGGCATGAGTTCCCAGCCGTTCAGGGGATCAAAATCATGGGTAATTAACAGCCTGACATTCGGGCCACTGAGAACCTTGAAGTCCATATTTACCTTCGGGGCAGCTGAAGATGTCCAGGTGCGGACCTGAAAGCAACGACCGCCGTGTTTGTAGATCCAGCGGCAATAATTTAATCCCATCTCAAAAGCCGAAGGAACACCTAGCAAGAAGTAACAACCATCAATTTCGACAAAGATTCGCTGACCGGATTCAGGAGAAGTATTGAACTGACTGGTGCAAACGGACAGCAGGACGGAGAAATTGGTGTTACCCTGGGAAAGGTGCGAATTGAACACGCCAAAAGCAAAAGCCGTGGTGGATACGATATTTTCGTCTGGGGTAAAGCCAGCATTGGCCTGCATAATGTGTGCATGGGGCCGGTCAGCCAGATTTTCCTTCGCACGCAGCATCACATGGCTGTTTTGCCCGTGGGAAAATGATAACAGCTGCCCGTTTTCCTCTTCGCAGTGACGCTTTTCCGTGCCAAAATATTGTTCAAGTTCCTGGTTGGTCAGGTCATCAACCGGCAGGAAAGGAGAGGTGTTGAATAAGTTTTTATCTGCCAAAATCAGTTGGTCCTGATCCGGGATAAAAGCCTGGTTGGTGAATTCAAGAAAAAGCCCGGGCAATTGGTTCAAATCATCGGGTGACGTTGCCGGCCCATGATCCGGCAAATATGTGCCAATAAAAGTACTCTGGTGATATCCACCAGCCTCCAGGACAAATGGCCTCTCCTGCAGGGCAATTACAGAAGATTCCCCGGAATAATTACCGCTAAGGGTATCAGCAAGCAAGCCTTCGGGTATTCCGGTTTCACGGTAAGTTTTCCCGTAAAACTGCATGCCGTCTACACTTCCTGCGGCCGCCCTGTTTTTGCAGGCAATCATCAGCCAGGGATGCCCTACGGATTCCCGCATGTTCTGGCGGCAGCAAACGACAGCACCATGGTGTTGATCTTCAAGTACAAGCCGCTCAAGATACTGGCTTACATAATATTCGTTGATCAGCCCGCCGGTAATCGGCTTTAAGCCTACATCCTGAAGATAAATCAAATCTAGCTCAACAGGATCGCCCGTCGTATTCGTAACATCAATCTGCCACTGCCAGCTCAGGCTTTGTTTTGAAAGCTGCAGCACGCATGTATAGTTAAGGCCGGCCCAGCTACCCCGGGCTATATAGGCGTTATCGGTTACTCTGAACCGGCTGTTGGATTCAGGGCCTGTCAGCACTGTGAATTCAAAGGGTTTTAATCTTTTCCTCAGGAAGATATTTGCCCCGGATCCTGAAAAAGGTGTTGCCGGTTTGAGACTTATCCTGATCGGATCAACTTCAATATGCTTCACTGATCCATTTTCCAGGAAATCGACGGAAAGACCGTCTGTATTGGTAAGTTTCATTTGTTGCTGATTAATTGTCCATGCTTGTGGTTGTCTGATTTTAGACAGACGTATATTTTCTATTTTCTTAGAGTTCACCTATATAACTTGTCTTTAAGTACCTGAAAAGCAAGATATTAAGAGTTCATTTATACAATGTTTACATCAAGCACTATTTCAGCCTTGTGTTTGTGACTGTAATTTAAAACGATACGACCGCGGTCACGAACCATCCTAATACCATTCCCGTCTATTGCAGCAGAATGGATCTTTTTTAATCCCGGGCCTTCAAAAACAAGTTCACCCGGCAGGTCGCGATCACCGGACAGGGTTATCCGGAGTTGCCCGTCAGCTTCTTCAATATGGAGGATATCGGAAGTGGTGTGCAAAATTTTCAATCCGGCCGAAACTTCCATGCATACCGGAGTTAATATTCCGTACAATGACGGCCAAAGCATCTCATCCTGAGTGTAAGGAATTGTTATGGTTTCGCCGCTTTCCGGATGGGTGTAACTGACTTTCCCGTTTTGCTCCTCGTTATAATAATTCCCGACAAACAATAATGCAGCATGATCATCTGTAAAACGCTCTCTGACAACTATATTAACATTATCCGCCGAGGCCTGTCTGAGAGTTGCACCTGATTTTTTCAGAATGGCTTCATACACCGGTTTATGGCCCTCGGTATCAAAACCGATCCAGGTACCCAGGTGTAAAACTGTCCCTTTTCCAAGTGGTTTCTCAAACCCACAGGCGTTGCCCCTGATCGTCCGGGCGATGATCTCTGCCCCTGCAAGAGATTCTTCAGAGTAGATGATCTGCGGATTGGAGCATTTGATATCTTTCAGATCATACACGTCGATCAGCGGTGAATCAATGATCTCCTTGCCGGAAGGAACGATTTCCAGCGCATCGCAAATGATGGTGCAGGGTTTCTGCGACATCTCCCGGTCGGGCAGACAAGGAAAGATGACCAGGTTACCTCCCGCTTTGGCATAATCCACGATTACCTGCTGGTCGCGGCCATTCATCTCATCGGTGCTGAAGGCCCATACTTGCCGGTATCGGCTCAATTGCTCAGCCGAAACCTGGCACAGGTCAGCCATGTCATAATCGATGTTGAGCACCTGAAGCACTTTAAGCAACCCATCGAAGTAAGCCGGCCTGCGGATGGAGGAAGCGTTGAACAGCAGTTCGCTTGCCCCGGTTTCAGGCCGTTCCAGCTCGGTGGCATAATAGGGCGGATAGAAAAGCACACAAACATCCGCTTTACGCTTAGCCTCTACAATAAGGCTTTCGAAGGTTTTCACCATCCTGCTCATGTGACCGACCAGCGGAAAGGCGCTGGTGCGCTCACCTTCCGGCGTAAGCGGGTTGAACCAGTAGAAGGTTTCCCCGGAATAGCCCCTGTGCCTGGGGTTGCGGCCCTGCGAGAACATGTAATGGTTCCAGCCGGTCAGCCCGTTTGCGATGCTGGCTTTGTAGAAAAGCTCCATCTCCCTTGGATTGGTCACCACATGATATTCGCGCGAACCGCTCTGGAACTCGGCAGCAAACAGCGGCTTGCTGCCTTGCATTGCAATAGTTATGTCATTGATGATCCGGTCATCATGCATGTTACGGTACGACAGGTATTCCGGGATATGATCCACCCCGAAGATGATCTCGCTTTTATCGCCGAACAGATCCCCGTACATGGTGATATTCACCGGGAACTCATATCCGCTGCCGTATATCCATCCGGGAAGATTGTGAAACACCGGCACCGTGACACCTCTTTCCTGTGCCATTCCAGTCAGCATCCTCAGATAATCGCCGTAGTAAATCCTCCAGAAGCAGTGCCATTCATAATCGCGGCCACGATCTCCTTTTGAGGTATATGGAAGCCTTCCGTCAGGCGGGAGTTCCACATGGGAAAAGTCCGTATAGTTGGTTCCCCATAAGCTGTTGACTTCTGCAATGCCGGAATATTTCTTCTTTATGTATGAAATGAACAGCTCTTTCACAGTCCCGTTATAATCTGCCTGGTGAGCCAGCCAGGAGAATACGCCGATCTCATTACAGATCTGCATCATGATGATCGGTCCGCCGGCTGATATTTCACGCCCGCCGATGAAAGGCATGACCTGGTCGTACCACAGCTCCACACATCTCAGGTAATGTTCATTGAACAGGCTGACCCCGTCACCGGGGACGATCCGGCCTTTGCTGTTGCGCATCTTCACCTCTTCGCCGTATTCATCTAGGAACCAGTCAGGCAACCCGGCGCCGCGGGTCTCGGCCAGGATAAAAGGCCCTGGTTTCACGATGCAGGTCAATCCGTGAGCCTGACATCGCTGCAGCCAGCCCTTGAGATCGCGCTCCGGGCACGAGGTGCCGTCGAAATCGAAAACGCCCTTCACGGTTTCGTGCCAGGCCCATGGAATATATGAACTTACTGTCGTCAGCCCTGCTTCTTTTGCTGCTTCCAGATGCTTGTCCCACAGCTCGCGCTTGATTCTGAAATAATGGATCTCCCCTGAGTTCAGGAAAACCTTTTTCCCATTCAGACAGAAATTACCTTCTTGAATAGTGAATGTCATTCCGGTTACATTTATCGTTCTGCATTTCTTTGCTTCAACAGGTTCTTGATTTCATGTGATCTTCTTTCAGTTAGCGTATAACGAAGGAGAAAGAATATTGAAAAAAGGCTCAGTAAAATCGGCAGCCCGATTTCTACAACCCGCATCATGAGCAACGTGTATGGGGTTTGCCTGGTGAGTGGCGCGATATTGCTTTCAATGGTACCCAACTCCTTGTCGAGGAGATCGGGTGAAAGGGAGTTATTCATCCCTAAAATGCTGTTATTGATCCCGGTAATGTTATTGATGATCTCCTGGTAGTGCGCTTTGCTATTGGTATTATTTATTGATTTTGCTTCCAGATGTGCCATCAGTTCAAATGAATGCATTTTGGCCTTTTCAAGCTTTGTTTGAAGAGTCAGGGGGATTGCCAATTTAACCAGCGAGTCTGCTCCGGAGGTCGCAACCTGAGGCCCTGCTTTTTCCAGGCGCAATTGAAGCTGCTCCAGCCCGGCAACGGTGGAATTTGTTGCGGTCTTCGCGTTCAAAAGCATGGCTTTCCGCCTGGAGGGATACTCAGGAAGATACTGGCTTTTCTCATCCTGGTTTTTTACAGATTCTTTGTCCAGATATTTCAGGTATTCCTTTGATTCCTGCAATGCTTCACCGGTTTGCGTTTTGGTTTTTGCGATCCACTCAGCATTGGCAGTGCCTGGGCCCTGATAGCCTTGCCAGTACTGAACTTTAGCACGCATCGCCCTGATATCTCCCTGTATGCTGTCTACTTTTGTGACCTGGGTCTGGTCGAACATGGTCAAAACAATGAGTGCTCCAGCAACAAAACTGGCTAAGGCAGTTCCCATTTTGATAAACCACCAGAATATGGAATAGAAACTTCCCTCAGCACGATAACCTGTCTTTAATTCATCTTCATCACAGATATCTCCAACCATCGAAGATCCGAGAGTAAAGAAAAACAGCATACCGGCCGAAAGCAGCATGGTTGGAATGATGATCAGGTAAGGAAAGTGCGGATTATAGCACACTATCTTTGAAAGTTGTGCCAGAACCATTAATAAAATGGCAATGGTTAGGGTGTTCCGTTTTCCCAGTTTCGGGCTGATCCAGTTGAGGGGAAAAACGGCAAGCAGCCCCGTAATTGCCCAGATGCTACCGTTTATTCCAAGCAGTCTGGCTCCTGCGACTTTATCCCCACCGAAAACATAAAAAATCGGAATGTATGACCCGAGGAGCTGGACGAAATTAAAGCCCATGGCCAGGGTGAAAATAGTAAGCGTCAGCATGATAAAGTTCCGGTTGCTGGCGGTCCGCTTCATATCCAGCCAGAAAGGAGTTTTTTCCTGCTTTGCAGCTTTTATAAATTGAGGCTCGCGCAATTTGTAGGTCCACCAGAACGAGAGCGGAATAAGGATGGCTGCTATCATGATTGAGACGTAGCGCATGCCATCCGCTTCATTTCCCCCGGGGCCTTTGAAGACTTCCATGCTGGCCAGGGCAAAAAGCCAGGGCGTGCTCATGGCAAAAAGATTTCCCACAAAGCTCTTAGCACTGAAAAGACGGGTTCGCTCGTGGTAATCAGTAGTCATTTCCATCCCAAGGGCGCCATGAGGGATTTCGAAAATATTGACGGCTGTAAAAAACAGGAGCAGGGTCACAAGAATATAGGAAAGCTGAAACCACTGGTAACCCGTATCGGTCGGGAACCAGGTTCGTACCATATCACCTTTGGGGATCCACCACATGACCACAAACATAACGGCTACCAACAAACCGCCTATCAGCAGGTATGGACGGCGGCGCCCCCACCGGGTCCGGGTATTGTCAGAGAGATGCCCGATGATAGGATCCGACAGCGCGTCCCACAAACGGGGAACAATCAGGATGGCTCCCAGCCAGAAGGCGCTCAGTCCCAGGCTTATATTGCCCATCAAACCAACCAGAATTCCAGCTACATTGAATAGTGCAATGGGAATAATTCCACCGGCCCCGTAAGCAGCCAGCTGCGAAAAGTGTAACCTGTCCTCGGTTTTGGCTTGGTGAACCGTGCTTTGATCTTTCATCTAAGTATCTGAATTTAAGTTAGTTAATAAGATATCACAACTTCAGCAGGAATCGATGCAACGGATATTTCCTTTTCATTGAAATCTTTAATCACAATTCCGTTAACCGTAACCCTCACCGGAAGTTTAGACCCGTTAAAGTTCCTGATTTTTATTCCGTTAGCAGGCAGCTTTGCTTCGCCGGAAATAGAAAACTGATATTGGTTTTTATCTTTTCTTATGGCGTAAGAAATCTCCCCGTAATAGGTTGGGAGATTTTCAACTGACATCCCCAGCGGCGAATCGATCCAATCCTGGTAAAGAGCCGAAGCCAGGACAATCGATTGATCGTATTCATTTTCATAAACAAACATGGCCCGGATGGCATTAATGAAATCACTGCCTACCCAGGTATGCGGCATATCACCGATGTAGCCCGGATGGCGGTAACCTTTCCAGACCACTTCGGCCCAGTGGTTCCATCCCTGCGGGCGCTGATCGTTGAGGAAAAATTCGATGAGTTCGTGCGCTCTTTCAGGCTGATCCAGAAGGATGAATGATCCGATCAAACGATTTTCATAAGGAGTATAATTTACCCAGTCGAGTTTCCCGTCCCGCCTGTTTTTAAAAAAATCATAGTACCTATCAAAGGTGTTGTAAACCTG
>JAPLDV010000883.1 GCA_026391235.1 Bacteroidia bacterium
TTCTTTATCTGCCAAACCCACGGCATATTCCACGGCACACCTGAAGAATCTCCGGATAATCTCCTGGTGGGATGCTTCAGTGATTATGCTGTCATTCACAATACCCGAACTTGCTCGGTTTACTCCCATATCCGTCGGAGACTGGTACATGGACTCACCACCTGTTATTTTTTCAATGATCCTTTTAAGCAAATGAAATGCTTCTATATCACGGTTATAATTCACAGTCCTTACATTATAGAAACTCAAATGATCTTCATCGATCAGAACTTTGTCATTCAGATCAACCGTGGCCGCTTCATAGGCAATATTCACCTTATGATCAACAGGCAGGTCCCAGATAGGAAATGTTTCAAATTTTGCATATCCGGCCTTAACTCCGTTTTTATACTCATGGTAAAGATTGCACAGGCAGGTACCAAGCTTACCACTGCCCGGCCCCGGCCCTGTTACGATTACGATAGGTTTTTTTGTCGTGATGTATTCGTTTGCCCCGTAACCCTCATCGCTTACAATCAGGTCAACATCCGTAGGGTATCCTTTTGTTGGATAATGTAAATATACCTTGACTCCCCTTAGCTCAAGCTTGTTCTTAAAGGCCGTGGCAGTTGACTGATTCTGATAACGGGTAATAACCACGGCTGTGATATCCAACCCCCATTCCCTGAAATCATCTATGGTTTTTAGTGCATCGGCATCGTAAGAAATCCCAAAATCGGCCCTGATCTTTCTTTTTTCAATAGCACCTGCATGAATACACAAGATTATATCAATCTTATCTTTTAGCAGTTGCAAAAGCCGCATCTTAACATTCGGATCAAATCCCGGCAGAACTCTGGCTGCATGGTAATCAAATAATATCTTACCCCCGAATTCAAGATACAGCTTATCATTAAACCGGCTCACCCTTTCAAGAATAGCAGATGTTTGCTCCTGCAGGTATTTCTCATTATCAAATCCTATAAGATTTGAATCCTCCATTTTACTCCCCTGAATTAGTTTCATCAGAATTATTATCAAGACTTCAATGTTAGCAAAATTTAAAGTTCACCAAATATCCCGTGGCAATAAAAAGAATGAACATCACATACGCATCTGAGAGGGATAAATTCTTTTAACCCTCAAAATTTTAATCCTTCGTTGAGAAAGATTCGATTAACCTGACCGGTGAGGGTGTTGAAACTTTTTCAGGCTCATCTCCTTGCGACTAGATTTTGTTTTCCGTATCTTTAGTAATCAGAATTATAAGCCTCACATTATGAAAACAATTGCATTTTTCTTGCTGTGGACTGCGATCGGCATTTCAGGTTTAACACAAAACATCAGCATCACATTCAACGGAACAGGTGCATCCAATAAGATTGACAGTGTTTCTGCCACAAATCTAACGACCGGCCAGCACGTGACTTTACCAGGCAATGAAACCCTGATGCTGACATGGAAAACAGGTGTTGATCCAGCCAGGGAAAATGCCAATGACGGTTTGGTGTTTCCCAATCCGTTTTCAAGCCACACAGCATTTACCGCGATTTTTCAGGAGCCGCAATCCGTTGTGTTAAAGGTTCAAAACCTCGTGGGTCAGCTCATATCGCAAACTAAGGTTTTTGTTCAGCCGGGGGAAAATGCTTTTACCATCTCGGTTGCCAGCCCCGGCGTTTATCTGGTCATCCTGACAACCGATCAGGGAACATCCGGCTTTAAGGTCATCTGCACCGATGCCATTACTCCGGACAACAGCATCAGTTATCTTGGTTCAGTGCCAGCTGCTTACCACCATCAAGGCATGGCGCCTTTATCAGGATTTAAGACTTCCCAAACCGGATATTCTATGGGATATTCCCCGGGTGATGTAATCCTTTACACGGTTTGGAGCGGCAATAATTCCACCACCTTCACCGATTCTCCCACCGGCTCCATCCAATACCAAGTGACCCTAACCCCTTGTACGGATTCAGTTGGCAACAATTATCCCGTTGTACAGATCGGCAACCAGACCTGGATGGGGAAAAACCTGGCCTGGCTTCCCGCCGTATCCCCCCCTTCGACCGGATCACGCACCAACCCGCATTATTATGTCTATGATTATACGGGAACCTTCGTGAGTATTGCGGAAATGACCAACAACTTCCGGACTTACGGCGTTTTATACAACTGGCAGGCCGCCAAAAACGCCTGCCCATCTGGTTGGCACCTGCCGTCGGATGAGGAATGGAAAACCATGGAAACGTATCTGGGGATGAATTCCGAAGAGCTTGATCTTATTGCCATGCGTACTTCCGGGGGTGTCGACATTAAATTAAAATCAGTATCCGGATGGGCCGGAAATCCAGATATTAACCGCGATCAAACTCATTTCAGTGCATTACCGGGCGGATTAAGGGATACCGCAGGGTTTTTTTATGGCATTGGCGTTACTACCGGGTTCTGGACCGAGAGCCGGTATGTTGATGTCGCTACATGGAACAGAGGACTCACGTCAGCCAGCAATGGCATCTGGAGAGGGCCCGCTGATAATGCCTACGGCTTATCCGTCCGCTGCCTCCGCGGGCCCGGGCTGGCCTCCGTTTCCACTGCCGATGTCACGGGTATCACAGCAGCGGAAGCCTACTGCGGCGGAACCGTGACATTTGGCGGCGGCACCGATGTGATCGTGAAAGGCGTATGCTGGAACACCCACGGCAATCCTACCCTCTCTGACATGGCCACCATTGATAGATCGGGAACCGGGGCCTTTACCAGTGCGATTACCGGGCTTGCCCCCCGCACAACCTATTATGTTAGGGCTTATGCCGTGAACAGCACTGGTACGGCATTCGGCGATGGAACACCAACCACCAGTGATAGTTTAACAACTGAGGGATCAGGGACCGGGGAATTTACCAGCCTTTTGACCGGGCTTCAAGGCAACACCCTATACTATGTCAGGACCTATGCGATCAACAGTGTCGGTACCGCATACAGTGAAGAAAAAAAATTCAAGACCAACCTGGAGGCCGACCTACCGACAGTCCTGTCCGCCGAGATAACCATGATCGGGGAATCCTCCGCCGTTTCCGGGGGAAATGTGACGAACGACGGCGGGGGTACCATCCTTGCCAGGGGGGTCTGCTGGGAAACCACCGAAAAGCCCGCAGCCAATGCCCATCTAACGACCGAAAAACCTGGAACCGGAACATTCACCAGCCAGATGAGCGGACTCAACCCAGTGACGCTCTATTATTGCAGGGCGTATGCCACCAACAGCTCCGGTACGGGATACGGCGAGGTAAAAACGTTTACCACCTCAATGGGCGGCAATATTGGCACCATAACTGATGCCCGCGACGGCCATGTCTATAAAACCGCGAGGATTTTCGGCCAAACCTGGATGGCCGAGAACCTGGCCTACCTGCCCGCGGTTAGCCCGCCAGAAGAAGGCTCTCAGACAGAACCTCATTACTATGTACAAAGGTACGATAGCACTGATGTCCATGAGGCAAAAGCCACCTACTCTTATGCCACCTATGGCGTGTTATATAACCATCCGGCTGCGGTGATCTCCTGCCCTAGCGGCTGGATTCTGCCCAGTCGTGAAGATTTTCTTGAATTAAAAAAGAACCTGGTATCTGCAGGATATGGTTACCAGGGTCAAGAATATCAAATAGCCAAATCACTTGCGGCAACCAGCCTCTGGACAGAGAACAGCAGTTCGACGCCGGGAACTCCGGGCTACGATATGACCAGCAATAACCGGAGTGGCTTTTCTGCGTTACAGGAGTTCACAGAATTGGCTGCACATTACTGGACTACTACTTTCCTTTACGATCCGTTTTGCAAGGACTGCCACGGTTATGCAATTACTGTTCTGTTTACCAATAGTGAATACTTTTGGACCATTTGTGTTGCGCAAGCCGTTTCGCATATTGCAGTACGCTGTATCCAGAAATAACTGTGCACAGGGCTTGTTGCAGGGTACAATGGTCTGTCTTTCTTAAGTTGGGATTTTGCACCATTTGGTGCTAAACAAAGAAAACGGAGGAACTGCCAATCTCATCCACTCCTGTTCGGTTTTCCACTCCATGAAACAAATGCAGGTAATTCGCCTTTAACGAGGACGCTTTGGGTAGAAGGGTCCGGTCATTCCTTCATAAACCATCCCGGGCAGGTCATCTCCCGGCCAGTAAACTTCAAAATGTAAACGCCCCTTGGAAGTGTTCCGACTCTTCCACAACCACAACAACCACAACAATTTCAACCTCCAACCTGCTACTCCATCACCCTCTTATCAAAAAAGATCCCGCTCAACGAAATAATTCCTCCGCGAACTTTATCGATCCGGAATTTTACGGATTTGTTGTACGAATAGACCAGATAGGCGCCACCGGAATAATTCTTTATGATCTTCACCGGAGCAATCAGGTTAAGAGTCGCCGCATCAAACATTTCGACTGCTATCCTGTTGCCCTGATTTTCCCAATCCACAAAGTAAAGGGCTATTTGATAGTCTTTTGTGCCATCAATTCCGATGGTTACCGACATGGTTTGATCCGAGTTTGAGAAACAGACGGCATTTCGGGGAAATCCATTACCCGGATCGGGTGCCGGTGCCCGCTTATCCGAAATACCCTTTGCCCAAACGGTTGGATCGGGCAGGCCGTTTTTCGGGAAAGCCCTGAAATACTCGACTGATGATACACCGGAAGGCAAGGATTGTTTATCAGTGCCGTCCCCATGATAGTTGCACAGGATATATCCGTCTTTACCATAGGTGCCACCCCAGTTTCCGCTGGTAGAAGTATCAATTTTGATAAACCGGGCTGCATATTCTTCCGGCTGTTCTTTATAAGCCGGAGTGGCTCCGGAGTAAACAATAGAAAGTTCATAGTTACCGGGCTGAACATCAGTAAAATAAACAAATTCCGAATCCTGATATGCCTTGCCGATACCGGTTACGGAATACCCCGCGCCATCCCAGGCAATCTTGCCATTGACAGATATCTTTATTATTGTCTTTTCAGCTTTGGGTATACCGATTCTCCCGACTGTTCCTGCCGGGACCGACAGGGTGCATCTCCCCGAAGCAATATCGAAATTCGCAGAAATAGGGCCGAATGGGGTTGGTGTTGTTCCGGATACCCTCGTCAGCATTCGTCCGGGATGAGGCAAAATGTCAAAGGTCCTGAATCCCGGTGATGTCGGAACTATACCCAGCACCTCTTCATTGGGCCATTTTACAACCCCGGATCCCCTGGGGTGGCACAGACTGGTTATACCGCTGGGTGTGTTAGGTCCCGCATCGGTCGGG
>JAPLDV010000336.1 GCA_026391235.1 Bacteroidia bacterium
GCTGATCCAGCTCTGTATCAGTATATGGCCACCGTGGGCGGTTATCAGGATATCGAACCGGGTACTTACACCAACACTGAATCCAATTGATTCTATCTGTATATTTGAGCATGATTAGGAAACGAGAAATATTATCCAGGATTAAACAAATTGTCAATAGTACTGAGCCTTTGGCTACGGTTATTTTGTTTGGTTCATTTGCCCGGGGTTATAATAAAAAGTATTCAGATATTGACATTCTCATTCTTGTGTGTAATCGAAGCTTTATGCATAACTTTGTAAAGTTACGATTATAATCTTATGTTTATATGATAGAAAGAGAACGATACCTAAACCAAATAACTCCTTTTATCGATAAACCGGTAATCAAGGTTATCACAGGGATTCGGCGATGCGGAAAAAGCACGTTTCTGAAACTAATCTGCAAGTTATTAAGTGACAGAGGCGTGGATCCTGGAAACATATTATTGATCAATAAAGATTCACTCGAATTTGACTGGTTATCCTCTTACCAGCAACTCGTTGAATACGTAAAACAGTATTTTATAAAAGTTGCGGGGAAGAGGTATTTGTTTATTGATGAGGTGCAGGAAATCGAAGGATGGGAAAAAGCTCTTTCGGGTTTTCTAACCGACAATACGGCCGATCTTTTCATCACCGGCTCAAATTCGCGGATGCTCTCCTCCGAGCTGGCAACATACATTTCCGGCCGATACATTGAATTTAAGTTGTATACTTTAACCTTTTCCGAATTTATAAAATTCCGCCAGGTTACCGAAGCTGAAAAAATGGAAGCGGAGTTCACTTTGTTTATGAAATATGGCGGGTTTCCAGGCATTCACCATATGGAGTTTGACGACGAGGTAATCCGGCAATACATTTCATCCATTTATAATACCATTCTGCTCAAAGATGTGGTGGAACGAAATGCTTTGAGGGATATCTCCCTGTTGGAAAGGATTTCCCGTTTTACAGCTGACAATTGCGGCAACATTACCTCCTCGAAAAAAATTGCGGACTTTTTGAAATCACAAAAGGTAAAGGGCTCGGTTGATACGGTACAAAATTATCTGGCCAGGCTGTGCTCAGCCTATATTTTTCACAGATCTAACCGTTTCGATATAAAAGGTAAGCGATTGCTCGAAATCCACGAAAAGTACTTCGCAGGTGATATCGGACTTAAAAATATCCTGGTGGGCTATAAGCCGGACGATATCTCAGGCCTTCTCGAAAACATCGTTTTTTTAGAACTTCTTTCGAGGGGTTACCAGGTAAATATCGGGAAGATCAACGATCTTGAAATAGACTTCATCGCCACAAAAAACCACCAACCTTTGTATATTCAGGTTGCCTACCTGCTTGCCGACAACAAAACGGTTGAGCGCGAATTCGGGGCCCTGGAAAAAATCAGTGATAACCATCCTAAAATAGTTTTGTCAATGGACAAATTTCCTGAAAGCAACCGGAATGGCATTCAATGGCATAACCTGATCGATTTCCTTACTGGCCAAGTATCTAAAATTACCCCGGCTGAATTCTCAAAGTAACCTTTACAATTCTTAACTTTGCCGGCTAATTTATAAGATTATGAATCTCACGGAATTAACGGCAATCTCCCCAGTTGACGGACGATACCGGAATAAAACCCAGGAATTGGCTTCCTATTTTTCGGAATGGGCGCTTATCAAATACCGGTTACAGGTTGAGATTGAGTATTTCCTGGTGTTATGTGAATTACCATTACCTCAACTGGTTGACTTTCCAGCCAGCCAGATCCCTACTCTTAAAAGCATTTATCTGAATTTTGCTCCTGACGATGGAATCCGGATAAAAGAGATTGAAAGCATTACCAATCATGATGTTAAAGCTGTTGAGTATTACCTGAAAGAACAGTTTGAACTTTTGAACCTGGGTAATTTCAAAGAGTTTATTCATTTTGGACTGACTTCTCAGGATATAAATAATACGGCCGTCCCCCTTTCGATCAAAGAAGCTATTGAGCAGGTTTATCTGCCGGTTCTTTTAAAACTAAACGGTAAACTGAAATCGATGTCGGAAGAATGGTACGAGATTCCGATGTTGGCCCGCACCCATGGCCAACCTGCTTCCCCGACGCGATTAGGAAAGGAAATTCTGGTTTTTGTAGACCGGCTGGAGAAACAGATCGAAATTCTTACTCACCTTCCCTACCCGGCCAAGTTCGGCGGAGCTACCGGGAATTTCAATGCCCATGTGGTTGCCTATCCGGATATTAATTGGGTGGATGTTGGCAATCACCTGGTTAACAATATATTAAACCTTGAAAGGTCGCAGGTTACCACTCAAATCGAGCATTACGACAACCTGGCGGCTATTTTCGATTGCCTCCGGCGCATTCAGGTGATCATGATTGACCTTTCCCGGGATATCTGGGCCTATATTTCCATGGGTTACTTTAAGCAGAAGATCAGGAAAGGTGAGGTTGGGTCCTCCACCATGCCGCACAAAGTAAATCCGATAGATTTTGAAAATGCGGAAGGGAATTTCGGCTTTGCCAATGCGATTTTCGATCACCTCAGTGAAAAACTGCCTGTTTCAAGGTTACAAAGAGACCTGACTGATTCAACTGTACTCAGGAATGTTGGCGTGCCTCTGGCTCATGGGTTAATTGCCATGAAATCACTTCAGAAAGGGCTGGATAAACTCCTGTTAAATGAAGATGCAATAAACAAGGATCTTGAGGACAATTGGGCCGTGATTTCCGAAGCCATTCAAACCATCCTTCGCAGGGAGAACTATCCGAATCCTTATGAAGCCTTAAAAGAATTAACCCGAAAAAACGTGCATATTACTAAAGATCAGATCCATCTGTTCATCGATACCCTTGATATCAAGCAGCAGGTTAAGGAGGAATTAAAGTCGATTTCTCCCTGGAATTACCTGGGGACAAGGAAACTCCGGCCCTAAAAGCATCAAGTGCCATTTTATCAAATACGCCCATTTTAAATGAAAACCTTTTTTCAGATCATTCGTCAATATCTTTATCCTTACCGGGGTTATGTGGTTCTGAATATGCTGTTTAATCTTGCAGGGGTCATTTTCTCCCTGCTCAGCCTTTTACTGGTCGGACCCTTTCTCCGGGTTCTCTTTGGCAATGCAACTGTAACGACCAACCCGGGGTCATTCGAATTCACCAAACAATCAATTGAACAGAACGTCGGTTACCTGTTGACGCGACTGATCGAACAGCAT
>JAPLDV010000842.1 GCA_026391235.1 Bacteroidia bacterium
GAGCCGAAGCCATTCAGGCAGCCATCGACATCGGATTCCCGCTTGTTATGAAAGTCGTAGGTCCGCTTCACAAGACAGATGTGGGGGGCGTCACGCTAAACATTCGTTCTGTTGAGATGGTCAGTGTCGAATTCAACCGCATGATGAAAATCAAACATACGACGGCAGTTGTTTTGGCAGAACAGGCAGAAGGTATTGAATTGTTTCTGGGCGCCAGTTATGAACCTACTTTTGGTCATGTTATCCTGTGCGGGATCGGCGGTATTTTTGTAGAAGTACTGAAAGATATTACCTCCGGTCTTGCTCCGTTAACTATTTGTGAAGCAGATTCGATGATCCGCAACCTCAAAGCCTTCCCTATCATCAAAGGTTTCAGGGGGAAAACCGGCGTAAACCGCAAAAAATTTGCAGAGATCATCGTACGCCTCTCCTCCATGCTGCGCTTTGCCACCGAAATAAAAGAGATGGATCTCAATCCGCTGATGGGGAACGGGGATAAGATTGTAGCCGTGGATGCAAGAATCAGGATCGAAAGGTGAAATAAGAAAGGAATGTGTTGCGGGATACGGAATACGGATCAATTCCCCGTTCCCGTTTCCCTGTTGGCACAGAACTTGCTCAGCAGGCTCGGATCATTCACCTCCTTGGAGAGCAATTCAATGGTTGCTTTTGGAATATCAAAAATATCCAATAGTATCAACCCATCCACACAATTGTTGAATTTCGGATCGACATTAAAGGCGATAATCTTTGCATTTAAGCCAAGGTATTTTTTCAAAAGTACCGGTAACCCATTGTTGTGCTGGTCAACATCACCAATAAATTTATCCAGTGTGCTAAGCTGATTGGTGAGGTTAGTCATGGCATCGTTGAGATGCAGATCCTTTGTCTTCACCTTAAAACGTTTGCGTGGTTTCACCAGGGCCGCCTTTTCGTAATCATAATAGTTGGCCATGATATACCGAATGATCAGCTCTTTGGATTTGTCGGAATAGGTATTACTAATGCTTACAGGACCAATCAGGTAACGGTATTCGGGGTTTTTCAACAGAAAATAGAGGATTCCTTTCCAAAGGAGGAAGAGAGGCAGTGGCTTTCGCTGGTATTCATTGACGATGAAAGAGCGTCCCAGTTCGAGTGACTGTTGCAGGGTAACTTTAAACCCATTTCTCATTCTAAACAGGCTATGGGTATAAAATCCCCTGACACCGAACTGTTCCATAATTTCTGCTCCCATTCCAATCCGGTAACCTCCGGCAATCTTCTTTTCAAGATTGTCCCAGATGATCAACTGATGGAAATAGAGGTCAAATACGTCTACGTCAGTTGCACGGTTGGTCCCTTCCCCGACTTCCCGGAAGGTTATCTCCCTCAAACGCCCAAGTTCTTTCAGTATAAAAGGTATCGCTTTGGTTGGGGCACAATAAACTTCGAAATTCTTGACCTTTATCAGCAACGAGTCTCTTTTGAGCAAAGCAATCTCACACTCAATCAGGACCTGTGGTTGTGGCTGGCCAATCTCTTTGGGCCTGAGATCACTTTTCAGCGAGTAGTTAAAAAAGTGCTTTACCTCCATTCCTGAATCCAGGCAATAGGTCTTCGATCTCAGGTAACGGCCAAATTGGTGTATATCGGTAAAAGCGTCCTGTTCCC
>JAPLDV010000308.1 GCA_026391235.1 Bacteroidia bacterium
GTTTGCACTCATCCATAACCAGGTGAATTGATTTCAAGGATTCCTGACCCAGGAATGCCGGTCCGGCCGGGATCATTTTCAGGGGATCCGCGAGGCTCCCGATATCCCAGATGATCGGTCCGCGCAACCCTTTGGCTTTCATCTGCTCCAGCTCATAGGTCAGTTGCTTGCGGTCGACATACCCGTTCAGCCAGGGCCAGAGAACGCCGGGCCGGGCTTGGATGGGAGGATTCCGGAAAAGATCTTCGGATAGTAATGGAAAAGCAGCGACCGGTTTTTCAGCTTTACAGCCAGCCAAACTGTAAACAACTAGCAGATAGAATATTACTCTGCCAGGGTATTTCATTATCATGCTCATTTTTATTGAGTATTTAATGTCCAATTTGGGTAACAAGATAATCCGGAATGGTATAGGTTGATCAAGGTTTGTTAGCAATTCAGGGTACTATTTTGCGGGGAGGGTGATTTTCAATATTTTGATCAGGACTGGGAATTAGCTATTTTTACATTCAGATCGCTTAAGAATTGAAGAAAATGAAAATAAAAGTATTCATTCATAAAGATGAGAAACAGGGATTCTGGGCTGAGATACCTTCATTACCCGGATGTTATACACAAGCAGACACTATGGAGGATTTATTTCCAAACATTTATGAAGCAGTTGAAGGTTATTTAAAAGTAAGGGAGGAAGAGTCGCTGAAAAATAAAGCGATTCCATTTAAACAAAATGATAAAGATTGCAGAATCTTTGAAATGATGATTTAAAACCCGGTTTATTGTTAAGTCTGATGAAATTATCAGGCATAAATGAAAGTGATCTGTAATTCAATTTACCGATTCTGGTTTATAAACAGGTTGAAAAGGGAAGGATTGATTGAGTATTGGTCATGAATTGAACTTTTTTAGCAACCGTCATGTCTGAAATAAACAAAGTAGAGAGATTATTGAAGCTGTTAATCTGGCTGAGCAGCGGGCGTTGGTACCGGCTGGAGGAGCTGTGCGAACGGCTGAAACTCTCAGAAAGATCGGTATACCGGTATGTCGCAGCCATGCGTGGTGCCGGGTTAGTTGTTGAAATCGAAAATGGCGGTTACCGGATCCGGAAGATCGAGCCTAGGATCAAAGAACTATCTGATCTGCTTCATTTTTCGGAGGAGGAGGCGATGATCCTAAAGGAAGCCATCCATGCCGTGGATGACAATAATGAGCTTAAGGCCAATCTGATCCGCAAGTTATATTCATTATACGATTTTGATCGGGTGGCTGATACGGTGGTTCATCCCGACCGGTTGCCGGTAATTCGCAATCTGCTGAAAGCCATCCGGGAAAAGCGCCAGGTTGTGATCCGCGATTACCACTCGTCGCACGGTAACCTGATCAGGGATCGTTTGGTTGAACCGTTTGATCTGACAGTTAACTACACCTGCGTATGGGTATTCGATCCGGAGAGCAGGAAAAATAAGGTATTCCGGACATCGCGAATCCGTTCGGTTGATGTGACTGACAACTTCTGGCAGTTCACTGAACAGCATGAAATTGAGCCATGCGATGTGTTCCGGGTATATGGAACCAAAAAGTTTCCGGTGAAGCTTCGTTTGTCCTTAACGGCCTATAATCTTATGATTGAAGAATTTCCATTGAGCGTGTCTTTCATCCGGAAAGTCAATGATCAGGAGTATCTGTATGATGGCTGGGTAACATCCTGGGACGGTATTGGCCGGTTTGTGATGGGCCTGTGCGGGGAGGTGGAAGTGGTATCGCCGAAAGCATTCAGAACGTTCCTGTTGGGGAAAGCGGAAGGATTTTTAAACAAAAGTGGGAGGTGACAGGAGTTGGCAGTTTTTATTTCTAATTTTCAATCTGATTAATATTCAAACAAGTTTTTCAGTTAAACATGATTGCTCATATCAAACAGACTCCTGTCCGCTTTGAAATTCAGACATTGGATGATCACTTAATTGGCACAGCGATGTTGGCTAAAAGCTTTGGACAGGAATTTAGCAACCCTTATTGGGGGTGGGTTTTGGGTTTATACCATGATTTAGGGAAATACTCCAAAGATTTTCAGGAATATATAAAAGTAAACTCTGGCTATGAAGAAGATGATCAAAAAAAGTCAAAAACTGACCATACTTCAGCGGGTGCAATTCTAGTAAAAGAAACTCTTCCCAATTTTTTCTGGCAACCAATAGCTTATTGTATAGCTGG
>JAPLDV010000213.1 GCA_026391235.1 Bacteroidia bacterium
GTATCCGGATGCTGTTTAATTAGATTGTCGCGTCTTTTTAAAAGGTCCGCTTTCCTTGGATATTCAGGATCGGCAAAGCTCCAGGATGGATATTTCAGAAGGGATCCGTAATGCTCATTATCCGGGGTAACGGGTTCGAAAAAGCCCGACGGATCCGCCTGATGGATTAATACGGGGATATTGAGCTTTGCGGCTTCCTCCCATATCGGGAAAAGCCTGGGATCATCAACAGGGATCAGATCTCCCTTCGAATCGCGGTGCTGAAGGCCAAGCTCCTTTAAAACCTTCAATCCTTTTGCCCCCAACCCGACATGCAGGTGGAGGGTTTCTATAAATTCCTCAACGAACTTCTTCTCATCATGGAACAGCGGCCTGGTTGCCGGGTGCGCAAATCCGGCCATTGTGAAACAATAGAATCTGCCGGGATACTTTTCATTGCTTCTATTAAGAAAATCAGAAATGTCGCAAGGTGCAACAGTATAACCTCCGTCAGAAAAGAGGATTTTCAGGTTACCGGTGAGGTTGCAAAAGCCGATAACCCCAACTGCATTCATGGTTTCAATAATCCGGTGAATATCCGGACTGCCCCAGAGGTGATTATGGGCATCGATCACCGGGAAAGCTGCCTTCCTGATCTCAGTAACTTTTGTTGACAGATAGGTGTTCCTCATTGGTATTCATCTAATTTCCATTGTTCCGGCAGCCAGCGGTTCAGACTTGCAACAAATAGTATTCCATGTTATTTTTTCTCAGCTATCACTGTATATGTTTTTGCATCTTCAATTATTTCCTTCACTTTAAATCCTGTCAGTTTTAGAAAAAGTAATATCTCGTCTTTTGTAAATGCTCTCAATGTTGTTATGTCATCAAACTCTGATTTTTTGTCGCCTTCGTCAATAATATATTTTGCAAACCAATCATATGTCCAACCTGTTGTCAAGTTCATTTTTAGTTTGCTTATCCTTTTTATCTTTTTATTGCCGTGTTCAATACTTTGTTCAAAATCATCAAAGTTGTCGAAGATTCCATTTGCTTCAAAAACTCCAAACACAAACAATCCATTATCCACAAGCGATTCATAAATTCCTTTTAATGTATCAATTATTCCTTTGTTTTCTATAACATATGAAATTGAACGTCCTGTTATCATAACTGAGTCAAATTGCTTTTGGAATGATAAGTTTCTCATGTCACACTGAATAAACTTATCGGTCTTGACTTCTAAACGAGCAATTTCCAACATCTCATTAAACAAATCTAATCCAAGATAATCATATCCATTAGCAATAAACCGTCTTGCAAGCATACCAGAGCCACAACCAATTTCCAATATCTTATTGCTTTTGTATTTCTTAAGTATGGAATCATAAAATTCAAATTCTTCATCATAATCAAAAACATGCTGATACATCTCGTGATAGATGTCTGCTAATGTTGAATACAACTGCGTCATTTTCGTAAAATAAAGTCAATAAAACAATTGCCATTTCAGAAAAGATACATCGTTTAATTTCTTTTCAATATTCATGGTATTTGGTTTTTTTTACCCTTGGCGGCAACATCTGGTATCTGTTGGTGCTTTTCATCCGATTGCGGGTTTATGTATATGGGATTTTTTCAATCATGAACAAAGGTAATGATAGCAAAGCCAACTGCAATTTTCTTAAAGATTTTCCTATTTGTCAAGAGGGCTCATTATCTGTACAACACCTGATACAATTACTTTCAGTGCATCGATACTGCCATAAACAACTTTTAAAAAAGGTATTCCATTCTTAAGGCCGACGGTTCCAAATCCGGTTTCGGTGGAAAGGAAACTGGTAAAATCACCAATCCTTGAATCAATGTATAATAACCGGTCAACCGCATCATACCGCACCCCGGTGAGCCCCTCAATCAATGCATAGCTCGACATGGCCCGTGCGTACCAGCTGCCGCACTCGTATTCGTTAAACGGATTCCGCACCCGGCCGTCGTAACGTTTGCGGCATTCGCGCACAATATCCAGCCCTTTTTCCACCTCGCCTTTAAACATCAGGTGACTGGCCACCTGGTACTCTATTCCGGTCCACACTTCGTTACTGTATATGAAAGGAAGCGATAGTTGATCACCTTTCGGCCAGGTGCATAGCAACAGTCCGCCCTCCTTCCCCGCTGCAAAAGTGGGCCGCTGGGGGTTGATGTGATCGGTAAGATCGTTCCTGAAATTGTATTTATGGACCGCAATAAGATGGCTTGTCACTTTTTCATTTTCAACCGCTTCGTCCAATCCGCATACAGTTGCCATCCACATCCCGATGATGCCATCCGAAAGGCAACCCTTTCCATATTGATACTTTGGGCCTTCTTTGTTCAATAATTCCAGTGCTTCGGGGGTGTAGGTGGTCCGGTAACTTCCTTGTGCCGCCTCAACAGGATTGGGCGATCGCAACCCCTCCCAAATAACCTTCTGGATAAAATACTCACCATCAAACAATTCCGATTCCATGAAGAGTTTGCCCTTTTTCAGCAGGGTTTGATATTGATCGCAAGGGGCATTCACCGCCTTGCTCATCTCAATGATTGCAGTCATGGCACCCAGGTAAAAGCTGGTACACATTCCATCCGGCCCCCAGAACTCGATGTCGTACGTATTGTGATGGGGCTCCTCGAGGTACCCTTTGCGGCCGGGATCCCATGCCCCGATGCAGTAATCCAAACTCTTTTTTACCAGCGGAAAGAGCTGTGTCATCCATTCGGTATTCCCGCTGATCCGCCAATCGCGGTATACCTTCATAATACCGCCCAACTGGCCATCGGCGGCGGCATAAAAGTTATGCGGAGGCTCGGATATCGGGAGATTTGACCTGAAATTCTGATGACCCTGTTCATTCTGGCTTACTTTGAACTCGGTTTCGCGAAGCGTCCTTTCGAGGGATGGAAACAGATGGGGTAAAGCTTGGGCATAGTTCCAGACGTGGGTACAGCTTCCCGGGCAGCAGCCTTCTGGATAATTCTGAGCCCAGTATTTTACAACTTCCCCCAGGTTTTGAAACCGGGCAGCATACCAGGGTGAATAGCACGGCAACTTTTCATTGGTACCCGGCACATTGCCAATCGACAGGTTCGACTGAGGCAGGTACCAGCAAAAATTCACGGCAACGGTTTTTTCCTCTCCCGGCTTCAGCTTAAAGGGAAAATAAATGGAAGCACCGGGTGCAGATGTTTCAACCGGAGGATTATCCGGCAGTAAACTGTTTTCGATGTTTTTCCACAGGATGATATGCGGATCGAACCACTCGCCCCTGAACCAGCAATAATCCACAACGGCATCGCTGTCGTTTACAAAAGCAGTAAATCCTGTTTTTCCCAAAGTGCTTGTATCCGCAGGATTTCCCGTGAGGGTAAACCCATTGTCGGCTTTCATGATGCGGCCGTTACCTTCCGAAACAAAATTCCTGGAATTCCATGAAAAAACAGCTTCTACAGCTTTGGATGAAGTGTTTTTGAATGTATACTCCATCACCCCCACCGGAAGGCTTGAATTATCGGCATCAGTCGGAATGAACGGACTCCATCCCAACACTTCAACGGTTAACGGGATATCCTTATCCTCCAGATCCAAAGCGGCAAAAGGAAACCTGGCTAAAAACCTGCCGGTTTCAAACCTAGGGAGACCATAGTTTTTCCCTGGTGCGCCATTCGCCGTGCCTCCCGGACCGAAAAATTTCCATTCAGGTACAGGAGCTTCCAATACCTTTGCTTCGTTTTTTATACCCTTTACCGATATAGCTGCAAAGGCAAAAGGCTCATTGTACAGCTCCGGTTTGTTGTTGATTGACAGATGGGATATCGACCCCGTTCCTTCCATGCAAAACATCCCGGCCCCGATTCCTCCGATCGGGAAAGCTATATGATCCAGGTACTTCCCTGAATAGGAACCATTAAAGGCATGCTCAGCTTTATACTCACTATTCCTTTCGCAGGAAGAATTAACTAGGAAGAAGCTTAAAACAGTGATCCGGAATAAACTAAAGACGTTGAATTTTTTCATTTTCTCTTGAGTATTGTTGTTAGTTGGAACGTCCGCACCACAAATGTCCAGTGGTTTTGGAACCGGATTCTCAACCGGACGGGGCTGGGCCAAAATACGATCTTCATCGCGACCGAACCCCCAGACTGAAGTCTGGGGGTTTTTGAATCCATAAAAAATCAATCCCAATCCTTTTCTCTGGTTTTTCATTCCTGCTTTCAAAAATGATTTCATTTGTTCCCCTGTTCAGCTTCACCTTTTCGGTAAAATAGTTATCAAGCACTGTTTGATTCTCTTCAAATAAACTGATGATTTCTTCGCCATTGCACCTCAACTTTTTTTCGTTAACCAAAACGGATATTGATCCTCCGTCGGGCATTTTTGCCAGAGTGAATCCCAGGTTTGTGCTATCCGGGTGGTTGCTGATTTTTAAGATAAACCGGATTTGATCACCCTTGTTCAGAGGTTTCCACATCAGTATCTTCCCGCCGGCCCAGTATTTTCCCACCTCCACGCGGGCAGCCGGATTCTTTTCGGCCAGATCCTCCGCCTGATCAAACCTGAATCCGGCGGAACCCAGATAGGCTTCCGGATTCCATTCATAATAAGGCAGGTCCCTCAGGTCATCCATGGATATTGGCTGATAATCGTCATGTAATCCCGGTAACGCATAGAAATGAACAATCCTTCCATGCGAAAACCGGGGTACTGCGCCGTGGTGGCGCAATTCCATTTTAAAGTCAAGATTTTCGTTAAACGGGATATCATCAAGAATATGCCAGCGAAAATTGGCAACATACCCGCGGTTTCCCGGCCCGTCATTCCTCGGCTGACCGCAATAGGGATAGGAAAATATCAGGGCCGACGACCATGAATAGTTGTAATAATCTTCAGATCCCGTGCCGAAAAATGAAGGAAAGGTATCCCGGTCAACAAAGATTTTCTCATCGCCCTCGCCCCACCAGTTTCCCCAGGAGGTGGGCACGTTGCTGGGGTTGTAAATATAGGTAGATGCCCCAACGATGCGGCCCTTGCCATGTGCCATCAAAAAGGTTATATCGCTGATTTTCTGATCCGATGCGGTAATTTCATGATCAACTCTCCAACGGGCCCTGAAATGCATCGACCGCCCATCCTCCCATTTGTAATCGCTTGTCCGGACCACGGTGAACAGTTGGATTTTTTCCCCGGAATGATTTTCCACCTCGATGCGAGCATGACGCTGAAACGGCATTACGAAACGGCAGATCAGGTTGCCATTTTTTTCAACCGAAAAAGGCAGCGACTGAAAAGGATTGATACCCGGTGCCGCTCCGAAAAAATCGCCCAGGGGTGCCTGAACCTGAGGGGTTTGTGATCCATCGAAATAAATACTCAAAACACATTTTCGTAAAACAGCTTCAGCATCTGATGCTTCGGCCCGGATCGAGAGATAATCTATTGCATAAGCCCCCTCTTTCTGCCACAATACCTGGGATCTAGCAGGGGCGAGAACTGCTTCAACCGGCCGAGCCGCGACAATTCCTTGCTCCGGTTCAAATTTGTTTTTTGATAATCTTTCACCGGTTTCTTCAATCATTCCGAGGAGATCAGCGGATGGTGCCTTTGGGAAAGGAACCACCAGGACTTCTGGGTCATAAATTCTGAACCCAACATGATAAAAATGAATATCCTTCAGATTTCCCGTCCACTCGATACGGCATCGCTTTGCAAACGGCACCGGGAAATACACCGCATCAAACTGCCGGAACTTTTCAGCCAGATCGGTGCGTCCGGTAAGCATATCCGGTGTTTTCCAGAAAAAGTCTTCCGTGCTTCCATTATATAAAGGGGTATTCATGTCATCCAGGAACAGTCTGATCTTCCCGCTGATCCCGGCCGTCCACAGGCGTACGATTGCACCCGGCCCCCGGACATCGCAAATGAGGTATCGTCCGGTTCCGGCCAAATCCGGGACCACCAGCACCTTTTCGAAACCCGGCACCGGCTCACCGCCGAATCCGTCCTCGTTGGCAAACCATCCTTCCTGATCAGGGGCCGTGCTCCTCCTGTCGTAGGAGGAGAACTGAACTGCTCTGTACACATGCTCAGGCAAAACTGTCAATCGGTTTAAATCAACCATTTCACCCAGCATACTTTCTGTCGTAACAACAGGTGTGGGTTCCTGCCTGGAACATGCCGCACTAAAAATCAAGATGGCTGCAAAAAAATATATTTTTATTTTCATTGTTTACCGATGAAGTTTCAGGTTATAGCACCGCTCTGCATTCTTGAAATAAATTTTATCAACTACTTCGGCCGGCA
>JAPLDV010000680.1 GCA_026391235.1 Bacteroidia bacterium
CCTGTCCTTTGCTTATCGTGATCGATGATGAAGTTCTTCGAAGACCTCGAGGATCCGATCCAGATCGTCCGCCGAATAGTACTCGATGACGATCTCTCCCTTCCCCGCCCCGTGCTGCCGCACCTGCACCTTCGTTCCCAGCAGATGCCGCAGGCGATCCTCGATCCCCGTCAGGGATGACCGGACGTTCAGCGTGGCGGTTTTCTCTCCCTGGCGCCGGGTCCCCGTGGTTCTGGTGCGGACGAGTTCCTCCACTTGGCGGACGGAGAGTCCGCGTTTGATGATCTTCCGGCACGCGGCGATCTGCCGTGCGGCGTCCTCCAGGCCGAGGATCGCCCGGGCGTGGCCGGTGCTCAATTCTCCATGCCGGACCGCGAGCTGTACCTCTTCGGGGAGTTTCAGCAATCGGAGGAAATTTGACCTATCAATGGTACAGTAATCCAACTGAGAGTAACATGGGTGGAACCTCGCTGGGTTCAGGCAATGGTGCACAAACGAGTGTCTATACACCACAAGCCACAACTGCCGGAACACTTTATTATTATTGTATTGTTTCCGGAAGTTGCGGATCCCCCGCAACCAGTGCGATATCGGGGGCGTTTTTGGTTAATCCTGTTACTTCCATCACCAGTCAGTCGACATTAGCACAAACGCAGTGCGTTGGGGGAACCTTCTCTGCCATTTCAGTAACAGCAACCGGAGCGGGTTTAACCTATCAATGGTACAGCAACACAAGTGCGGTAAATTCGGGTGGAACCCAGATGGATCCAAGCAATGGAGCGCAAACGAGTACCTACACACCTCAAGCCGCCTCAGCCGGTACACTTTATTATTATTGCATAGTCAGCGGAACTTGTGGCTCATTAACCAGTGCAATATCTGAGGCATTTTTAGTTAATCTTCCAACAACCATAATCAGCCAGTCGACAGAAGGACAAACTCGGTGCATCGGCGGAATCTTTACTCCAATTTCAGTAACTGCAACCGGAGTTGGGTTAACCTATCAATGGTACAGCAACACCAGTGCCGGTAATATGGGCGGATCCTCACTTGGTTCAGTCAATGGTTCCCAAACAAATACCTACACACCACAAGCAGGTGCCGCCGGGACATTATATTATTATTGCATTGTCAGCGGAACCTGTGGATCTGTAACCAGTGCGATATCAGGGCCATTCGTAGTAAATCCTGCTACAGCCATAAACAGCCAGTCGACAGCAGAACAAACGCAGTGCATCGGCGGAACCTTTACCTCAATTTCAGTAACAGCAACCGGCGTGGGTTTAACGTATCAATGGTATAGCAATACCAGCTCAAGCACTTTGGGCGGATCTTCTCTTAATTCAGGAAATGGAGCACAAACGAATACGTACACACCGCAAGCCACCGCCGCCGGAACACTTTATTACTATTGTATTGTCAGCGGAACCTGCGGATCTGCAACCAGTGCGATATCCGGGGCATTCCTGGTCAATCCTGCAACAGCTATCAGCAGCCAGTCAACAGCTGAACAAACACGTTGCATTGGCGGAACCTTTACCTCAATTTCAGTAACAGCAACCAGCGTCGGCTTAACATATCAATGGTATAGCAATACCAATGCAAGCATCTTGGGGGGATCTTCTCTTAATGCAGATAATGGAGCACAAACCAGCAGTTATACCCCACAAGCCACCTCCGTCGGAACACTTTATTATTATTGTATTGTCAGCGGAACATGCGGATCTGCAACCAGTGCAATATCGGGTGCATTTGTTGTTGATCCGGCTACAGCCATAAACAGCCAGTCGACAGCACAACAAACACGGTGCATTGGCGGGACCTTTACTTCTATTTCGGTAACAGCAACCGGAGTTGGTTTAACCTATCAATGGTACAGCAATGCAAGTGCCAGTACTTCGGGTGGATCCTCACTTAATTCAGGCAATGGAGCGCAAACGAATACCTACACGCCACAAGCTACTGCGGCAGGAACATTATATTTCTATTGCATTATCAGCGGAACTTGCGGATCTGTAACCAGCGAAATATCAGGGGCATTCTTAGTTAATCCTGCTACTGCCATCAGCAGCCAGTCGACAGCAGGACAAACTCAGTGCATGGGCAAATCCTTCAATTCAATTTCAGTTACAGCCACTGGACTAGGTTTAACTTATCAATGGTACAGCAATACCATTCAGAGTACAATCGGAGGAGCCTCTCTGGGTTCCGGCGATGGTGGACAAAGCAACACTTATACTCCGCAAATCAATGCAGCCGGAACACTTTATTACTATTGTATTGTCAGCGGATCCTGCGGATCGGTAACCAGTGCCATATCGGGAGCTTTCCTGGTTAATCCTACTCCTTCGGCAACAATCATCTATACCGGTTCGCCCTATTGTTACAATGCCGGCTTTGTGGCTGTTTATCAAACCGGCACTTTGGGCGGCAGCTATTCTTCGGCGCCTGCAGGTTTAACGCTTAATGCCGGAACAGGTGAAATAAACACAAATGCAAGTAATCCCGGATCCTACACTGTCACTTATACTATTTCACCAGCGGGCGGATGCGACATTTTTACCACAACCACTGAAGTTTCCATTATTGGCGATCTTATTTGGACCGGTTCAGTGAGTTCCGACTGGAATGTTTCCGGAAACTGGTTTTGTGGAGTAATCCCGGATCTGACAACGAATGTTCATATTCCGAAGGTGACAAATAATCCTATTCTCAGCGGAGGCCTTGCCGGAGCTGCCAAAAATATCGTAATCGACAATGAATCATCTTTGACTGTTGAGGGAAATACCATTCAGATATCGGGAGCCATCACCAATAGCGGAATATTCACTGCTACGGCAGGAACTATTGATATGAAAGGGTCTGTGAATCAGGTAATTGGTGCTGATGTTTTTGCTGGCAACACAATTATGAACCTGATTATCGATAATCCTGCCGGAGTCACCTTACTAGGGCCACTAAACATTACGGGAATCCTTAATGCACTGGCCGGAAATCTTTTATCAGGGGGGAATTTAACTCTTATTTCAACACAAACACAAACTGCCCTCATTGATGGTTCCGGTACTGGCGAAGTTCTGGGTAACGCAACCATGCAACGATACCTGCCATCGGCATTCGGGTACAAATATTTCAGCTCTCCATTCCAGACCGCAACCGTTAATGAATTTGCCGATGATATGGATCTGGGCGCACTTTTCCCGACCTTTTACATGTACAACGAAAAGCATCTGTCTCCGGCAGGCGCCGAAATGTCAGGTTGGACTACTTATACGTCCCCAACTGGTATACTAAATCCTTCAGAAGGTTATGCCGTGAATTTCGGACCGGTTTCATCAGCAAAAACGGCCGACATTACTGGGGTCGTCAATAACGGTTCGTTAAGTGTGAATTTGTGGAATCATAACAGTACCTATACGTTAGGCTACAATCTCGTAGGGAATCCCTATCCTTCACCCATCGACTGGAATAAACCGGGTTGGACCAAAACAAATATCGATAACGCGATATATTTCTTCAATGCCGGAAATACCAATCAATACCTGGGTGTTTACACTAGTTATGTCAATGGAGTTTCAACAGGTAATGGAAGTAATATTATTGCATCGATGCAGGGATTTTTTATACATGTTGCTGACGGGACATATCCGGTTAGTGCAACATTTGGGGTAACCAATACGGTCCGGACTAACGATCTTAACCCTTTATTCAAGACAGCTTATATTGATGACCGTGAGATACTTCGTTTTGCAGCGAATTTTGAAACACAAAATGCTATTGAAGACATGGCTGTTGTTTACTTTGACCGCAATGCCACCCGAAGTTTCGAAGGCGATATGGATGCACTGAAGATGACGAATACGGATATCCTTGTTCCTAATTTGTATAGCTTTTCTTCCGAATCAAAACAACTGTCAATCAATGGGATGCCGTTCCCGGCTGACAGTATAACAAAAATCCCTCTAGGCCTGACCACATTCAGCGATGGATGGATAAGCTTTACGGCAAAAGATATCAGCCGATTACAGGCAAATATGAATATCTATCTGGTTGATGCTGAGAAGGGCATTACTCAGGATTTGGAACAGTATCCTGAATATCGTTTCAACCTGAAAGCCGGAGCATACAATCAACGTTTTTCTTTGGTTTTCTCTCTTTCACAAATCGATAACCCGTTGGATATCACAGAAAAAATGTTTAGGGTATTGCCTTGGAATGATATCCTACTGGTAAAAGTGAACCTTCCGCTCAATACGAAAGGGAATCTTTTAGTAACAAATATGGGAGGGCAGATTTTACTTCAAAGAGATGTTTTCGAAAAGGAAACCGTAGAAATCAACCCTAGCTCAAGTAGCGGAGTTTATATAATCACCGTGATCTCCGGTAAACGAATTCAATCAGAAAAATTACTAATGCGACTAAACTATGAATAGCCGGATTCAACATGCGTTGTTAAGAAGGCTGTTAGCCCCTCTTTATATATTAATCTGTACGACAATATTTTATTACCCGGCTCATGCACAGGAAGATCCTCCAAAACCAATTTTGGTCACTGTTAGCACTTTACAGTATCTGAATTTCGGCACTTTTTGCTATGGTGATGGTTCCGGAACTTCGGTAATCATATATCCGGATGGAACGCGTACCAGTACAGGAAATATCCTGTTGCTCAGCAGCAGTTTTTCCACTGCGCTGTATGATGTAGAGGCCATACCTGGCACAATCATCACTATTGCAAACGGACCTGATGCAATACTTACGGGCAGCAATGGAGGAACATTAACTCTGCATATTGGCGATTCCTATCCACCGTCCCCTTTTATTACAACAGGGAAGCATACGACGGTAACTATTGGCGGAACCCTCATTATTGGTGTTGTGGGAGCTAACCCTGCCGGCGTGTATGGCGGTACATTTTCCGTGAACTTTATCCAGCAATAACCGGTTAAAATTTGAAAGGCTTTCGTCAGCCATATCGATCCTTTTTTTGGCGAATTGCCTGGTGCATATCGCTTATCTTTCTTCTTGTATCTCAAAGGGTGTTTGCACAAACTGAAACCGAATACGAAGAGATTTCGGTTTTTCTGATGGTTCAACGCGTTGGCGGAATTGAAATCCCGGCAGTTTATCACAACCAACAGATTTATCTGCCGGTTCAGGACATTTTCGACTTCCTGAGAATCAAAAATACTCCTTCGCCTGCTTATGATTCGGTGGCTGGCTATTTCGTCAGTCAGGAGGCTGCTTATGTAGTAGACAAGCTGCACAGCCGTATCGTGTACGCTAATAAAGTTTTTGAGCTGAAATCCGATGACCTGATCCGAACTGAAGCCAACTTATTTCTCAGATCAAATTTTTTCGGTGAGGTTTTCGGGCTGGATTGTTCATTCAATTTCCGTAGCCTGTCGGTCAACCTGAACACCAAAATCGAGCTTCCGGTAATCCGCGATATGCGGCTGGAATTCATGCGCAGCAATATCACCCGGATGAAGGGGGAGGTTAAGGCGGATACAATGATCCCCCGAAGTAACCCGCTGTTCCGGTTTGGAGCGGCCGACTGGTCTGTAATGGCTAATCAGGAAATCGGAGGAGATAGCGAAACCAGGCTTAATCTGGGGCTAGGTGCCAGAATTGCCGGGGGGGAGGCGAATGTATCGCTGCAATATTATGCTAATCAGCCATTTGCTGAAAAGCAGCAACAATACCTGTGGCGCCTGGTTAACAACGATCGGAAGGCATTGCGCCAAATTTTGGCCGGAAAAATTGCGAGCCAGGCTACCTCCTCCATTTTTAACCCTGTGGTGGGCATACAACTGACTAATGCTCCAACCACCTACAGGCGATCTTACGGTACTTATACACTGAGCGATTATACCGAACCCGACTGGGCGGTGGAATTGTATGTGAATAGTGTACTGGTGGATTATGTTAAAGCCGATGCTTCCGGGTTTTTCACGTTCGAAGTTCCGCTGATGTATGGAAGTACCATTGTTTTGCTTCGGTTTTATGGTCCGTTCGGCGAGGAGCAGTCGAGGCAGCAAAGCATCAGCGTACCATATAATTTCCTTCCGGCTAAAGAATTCCAGTATACTATGAGTGCAGGGATGGTTGAAGATAGTTTGAACAGCTTGTTTTCCAGAGCTAATGCCAATTACGGATTGGGCCGGTTTATGACGATCGGTGGAGGCATGGAATATCTCTCATCAGTGACTTCGGGATCCATTATGCCTTTTGTCAATACCTCCATGAGATTGGGATCAAATCTCTTGTTTTCAGGCGAATATACCTATGGGGTAAGAGGTAAAGGTATTCTGAATTACAGGACCGTCAGGAATTTGCAGTTTGAACTCAATTATACCCGGTACGACCGCAATCAGACGGCCATAAACTTCAATTACCTCGAAGAGCGGAAAGCGATGGTATCATTTCCGATCAGGGGCAGCAAATTTTCAGCTTATTCCCGGATTACTTTTTCCCAGAATATTTTGCCGGCTACAAAATATTCTACTGCTGAATGGCTGCTTTCAGGCGTTTTGTTTGGTGTCAGTACCAATTTTACCACTTATGCCATGTTCCCCGAACTGACCACACCGTATATTTACAGCAACCTCTCGCTGGGCTTAAGGCTTCCGGGAAAATTCATTTTCCGTCCGCAGGCTCAGTTTGAATACACAGGTAATCAATTAATGCTGTTGAAAGGGGAATTGGAGAAGCAGTTTTTAAAACACGGTTTCCTGAATTTATCATACGAGTACAATTATAAAAGCCGTCTGCAGAATATTCAGGTTGGATTCCGTTACGATTTCTCTTTGGCCCAAACGGTTTTCACCTACCGTAAGAGCAATGATATCAGTACGTTGGTTGAATCGGCCAGGGGCAGTTTTCTGGTCGACCGGAAAACAAAATATGCAGGTGCCACTAACCGCTCTAGTATTGGCAAGGGCGGAATCGTTCTGATGCCGTTTCTCGATATGAATGGTAACGGCCGGTATGACAAAGGTGAATCTAAAGTATTAGGACTCAGGATCAATATCAATGGTGGTCGGGTTGAACAAAACAAGCGTGATTCTGTGATCCGGATTTTTGACCTCGAGCCTTACATGAGCTATTTCATTGAACTCGACCGGTTTAGTTTCGAAAATATTTCCTGGCAGATGCGCCTGAAGAATGTGAGTGTAATGGTTGATCCCAACCAGTTCAAACTGGTGGAAATACCGATCAGCGTGATGGGGGAAGCCGCAGGAATGGTTAATCTTAGCAGTGCTGGCGGGGACCAAGGGCAAGGGAGGATCATCGTTGGTTTCTATAAGAGCAACGGTGCATTCTTTGCCAAAACACTCACTGAACCCGATGGCTATTTCAGTTTCCTCGGACTGCCGCCGGGATCGTATATAGCGCGTGTCGATACGGCCCAATTACGGAAACTGAACATGACGGCTATTCCGGATACCCTACCTTTTACCATGGAACGAACAAAGGACGGTGATGTTAAGGATGGCCTTCAATTCTTTATCCGGTCGAACAAGACAGAAGACGGAAGAAAGAAGACAGAAGACGTTAAGAGGACGGAAGACGAAAGACGGAAGACAGAAAAGAAACAAAAGGATACAGTAGCAATTGAACAGCCAAAGAAGGAAGCAGAAGTTGCACTGAAGAAGGATACGTTAGCAATTGAACAGCCTAAGAAGGCTAAGGCGGTCATCGAACAGCCAAAGAAACAGGACTCCATAGCACCTGCAAAACCATCAGAACCAATTGTATCCAAAAAAAGCATAACGGTTTACGCGGTTCAGGTCGCTGCGTCGAAAACTTATCTCGCAGGCAAATGCAGGAATGGTTCAATTGGGCATCAATGGATTCGTTACTAAAGTCGTGATCAGCGCGGATAAGACGGAAGAGGTTAAGAAGACGGAAGACGGAAGACAGAAGACAGAAGACTTGAAGAAGGATACCGTGGTTGCAGATCAGCCGAAGAAGGTGGCGGAAATTGTTGGGAAAGCAGATACGGCTACAATTGAGAAGCCAAAGAAGGTGGAGGTCGTTGCTGAACAGCCAAAGAAACAGGATTCCATAGCACCTTCAAAAAGAGCAGAGCCTATTGTAACAAAAGAAAACGTAACGGTTTACGCGGTTCAGGTCGCTGCGTCGAAAACTTATCTCGAACCGGCCTATTTTAAGAATAAGTTTAAACTAACGGATTCTGTCTGGTATTTCGAGAAAGATGGGTGGTATAAATATACTACTGGCCAGTTTGCAACCCAAAAGGAAGCTGTAACAAAATTGACTCAGCTGGGTATCAGCGGGTTCGTAACCAAGGTTGACAAGGCGATGCTGAAGAACAAGTAGGTATCGGGTATTGGGTATCGGGGAAGGTAAGTTGGAGGTTGCAGGTACCAAGTGGCAAGTTAAACCCGATACCCGACACCTGCAAATCCGAATGCTAAAAAAACCAAACCCCAAATAAATCCCAAACCCCAAAATAAGAACCAAATCTCAAACAATGCCTTTCTTAAATTGGCACATTGGCACATTGAATAATTGGCACATCAACCAATTAACCCATTGAGATATCACTCTCCCCCAACTGAAGAGGGTAAAGACCGTACTGGCGCACCAGTTTAACCACGTAATCATAGTTCGCTCCGGAAACGGTATCCGGGACCGAGTGGTCAGATTGGAAAATGTATCCTCCACCTTTGGCTGCATTGAGTTTGCGGAGGACAATAGCTTTTAGTTCATCCCGGGTGCAATCGGCCCATTCCATCACATTCATATTACCGCAAAATCCCATCCGGTGGCCGTATTGTTTCCGAAGATCAACCACATCCATACCGGCCTTGGCTTCGAGGGGATTATATGCATCGATGCCGAGTTCGATAAAATCTTCGAAGATCCGTTTTACATTACCACAACCGTGATATATCACCGGAATCCCGGCTTCATGGCAAACATCGACCATGGCTTTGATGCCGGGTTTGAAATGTTCGCGCCAGAACTCCGGTGAGAAGAGCAGATCATACGTGTAGGCCACGTCGCCCCAGATCACCATTCCGTCGAGCAGTCCGTTTGCGGCCTTTATCTGAGCTTTGGTGATCCCGAGCATGAATTCGTTTATCCTGGCAATGAAATCGCCCAGCTCCTGCGGATACATCAGGCTCCATAGAAGCGTATTTTCGGAACCTATTATGCGCCAGAGTGTTTCATGACCTTCACATACACTTCCATAAACCGGGAAATCCGGGTGGATGGATATTACCGTATCTATCCAGGCTGGAAGATTTCGCGTAAACCCATCACCCATGCCTCCGAGCTGGTTGTCTCCTCCGCTGAAATATCGCCGATTATCCCATGGGTCATCAAAACGGAAATGCTTAAGCTGGTCAATATCATCGGTAAGGAACCGGTCGAAACGAGGCATCGGATCGGCGTAAATCTTTGTTATTATCGCTTCAAATCCGGTTTTTACCGTGATGCGGTCATTAGTTTCGGCAATAATTTCAAACGGCGTGATGTGCGGATCCATATTCGGCACGGTAACCTGCCAGTCGAGATCGTAGTATTGATAGGGTGAAGTATCAGGGGGCAAATTAAGCTCCTTGCGCCACCGATCGAGAAAACTGCCCCAAAACAGGTCACTCACCGGTACCCGGTCGGCCTCCTCGTGGCGGAGGGTTTTGTTCATCCGGTCAAGCTTCCTGAGGCAATTTGCGGTACGTTCCATGGTAAAATTTTGTTCTGGTTGATTTCCTCTGCGGCTCTCTGCGAATTCTTTGCGTACTCTGCGGTAAAAAAAGATTTAACCGCAGAGAACCGCAGAGTTTTTCGCAGAGAACCGCTGAGGGATCCAAAGATAAGGGGAATGCAATCAACTTTATAATCCTTCTCTCTATCTTTGCAGCATGTTAAAAAATTCTACTGTCACGCGTCACTTGAGCCTGCCCCCGCGCAGGCAGGGGTCACGTTTCACGACTATACTGATTGTTCTCCTTTTCACCGGATTAGCTTCATGCAACAAGATTGAAGAAGTTACCGACTACGACGGGACATTCATCGATTCCAGGGACAGTACTGTATATCCGTATGTCAATATCGGCACTCAAACCTGGATGGCTGAAAATCTTAAATTTAAATTTAGCGACAACACCGGATGGTGGTGTTATAATTCAGCCGAAGGCAATTGTGATACTTATGGAAGGTTATATAACTGGGAGAAAGCTGTGATTGCCTGTCCGACCGGCTGGCATCTGCCCACGGATGACGAATGGAAAAAGCTGGAGATCTTTGCAGGAATGTCGGCTTCCGATGCCGATAGCCTCGGCTGGAGAATTACCGGCAGTGTCGGGATCAGCCTGAAAGCCAAAAAAGGTTGGAACTCAGGAGGAAATGGTGAGAATACTGTTCGATTCAGTGCTATTCCCTCAGGTATTTTCGAGAGAAATACCTACAGTTCTTTCGGTGATATTGCCAGTTTCTGGACCTCCTCCTATACAGATGAGACGCACGCCTGGGGCAGAGGGCTGATTTTTCACGCTGAAGGGATTTATAGGTGGAAGTACACCAAAAACAGCGGATTTTCAGTCAGATGTGTTAAAAACTATATGGTTGGTAGTTGATCAATTTTTCTGTTTATTTACTTTCAGATTGGGGAGGGATTTATGAGAAAGAAAATCATCAGACATTCTCATTTATACGGGGTAATATCCGTTGCCGTATTTTTTTTCTTATACTTATTTACAGCTATTTGCGTACTGTCGGTTCTCCTGGTTTCCCCATTAAACCGGAGTAAACCGATCAGGCGGATCCTGAGATTCTGGGCCAGGACCATTTTCCTGATGCTTGGCAAACGCCTCAGAGTAACCGGAATCGAGAATATTGATAAAGGCAGAAACTACATTCTCCTGGCCAATCAAGCAAGTTTGTTTGATATCATGGCTATCCTCTCCTTTTAACCGGGAGTCTCCTGGTTTGGCCGAGAGTATCTGATGCGGGTTCCCCTGTTTGGCCGGGTATTAAAACTCACCCATTATGTTCCGATGAAGTCGGGAGATGTTAGGAATACCAAGGAAATGCTGAGTCACCTTGTGGATAAATCATGTGCCCAAACCATCGCGATCTTCCCGGAAGGCACCCGTACATCCGATGGAAATATCAACCGTTTCCGAAAGGGATTTGTCCATATTCTGAAAGCAACCGAAATGAGCGTTTTACCCGTTACTCTTAATGGCTTCTTTTTGTTGAAGCCCAAAAACCGGTTTACTATAAATTTTGAATCGAAAGTAGATGTGGTCATTCACAAACCGATCGGGTGGGAAGAATTGGCAGGTCACGATGACCAAACGATTCTCAATAAAGTAAAAGTGGTTATTGAATCGGCTTATAATCAATCATATAAAAATGGCAGATATGAATAGATGGGTATTTATTGTAAATCCTGTTGCAGGCAATGGTTTCGCCAAACGGTATGTACCAACCCTGGAGGCGATGCTTAAAAACTATGGAGTGGATGCCGATATCATTTATACCGAACATGCCGGGCACGCAACCGACCTTGCCAAAGCCAGTGCTGCTAAAGGTTATAAGTACATTATCGGAGTGGGTGGTGATGGAACGATGAATGAGATTGCCAGGCCGCTTGTTGGCCGGAAGGGTTTTGTGGTGGGGTTGATCCCGGCCGGGACCGGCAATGATTTTATTCAGATACTCGGATTTCCGAACCGGTTTGATGATTCGCACTGGAAAATCTTTTTTGATAAGCATACTATTCACATGGACGTGGGCTCTTGCAATGGAAAGTATTTCCTGAACGGGATGGGCCTGGGTTTTGATGCCCAGGTGGCAGCCGAAAACTATACCGTGCCCGGTCGGGTAAAGCCGGGCGGGAAAAATAAATACATCTGGCACATAGTTAAAACCCTGCTGTTTTTCAAAGAGAAGCAAATGACCGTGATATCAGGTGCCCAAAAGAGTAAATCCACCTGTTTCATGAATACGGTATCGATTGGCCGGAGGTTTGCCGGAGGATTTTTTATCACTCCGAAAGCCATTGCCAATGACGGCCTGCTGGATGTATGCAACGTTAAAAAGCTAAATCTGATCCAGCGTTTCCGGATATTATTGATGGTACCCAAAGGCACCCATATCACTAATCCAAAAGTGAATTACCATCAAACGGATAAAATCTCAATACAATTTGACAACAAGGTTCCGTTTCATGTAGATGGGGAACTCAACTTTGCGCAAAAATTCGATATCCGGATCCTCCCCGGGGCGCTGAATATCATTTACAATCCGGAAGGA
>JAPLDV010000555.1 GCA_026391235.1 Bacteroidia bacterium
CATTTTGACCCAGCCCCCAACATAAAACTGACATTGTCTGATTGATCTCCCGGATAAATCCATATAATTGGCTCACAGATTATTGTGGCTATTTCGCGTCACGCGTTTCTCGTTTTACATCACGTTTTGTTTAGTATCTAAATAATACTTATTTTTGTATAGTATCTAAACATTATCCTGATGGGAACTGAAGTCAATGAAATGGTGAAGCTGTTTTTAAGCATCCTGCATGCATTTTCGATCATCGAGAAAAAACCCTGGGAATTCGGAACAGGCAGCAAGATTTATCTAACGGAGATCCAGACGGTTTCCATGATTGGAGAGCATCCGGATGAAAATATGACTCAACTCGCCGACATCATGGGTGTTACCCGTGGCGCAATTTCACAGACCGTCCGCAAGCTGGTTATAAAAAAACTGGTGGTTCGGACAAATACCCGTAATCAGAAGGAGATCAACCTCGGGTTGACTGACTTTGGCCGGCTTGTAAGTGAGGCCTATCAGGCCAGGATGAAAGAGGTCTTTACTTTCGCCGATGAGCTTTACGCTCTTGCTACACCGGCCGAAAGGGAATTGGTAAAAAGGCTCTTCCTGCGCATTCACTCCAACATGAAAAGCAGAATACAATGATATTCAATCAGATATACTTAACTAACCCCAGACTTCCGTCTGGGGGGCACAACCCCGAGGACTCGGTGCAGCGTCAAAAGGTCCCCGCTTTCGCGGGGATGACAGAAAAAGGCGCTTTCGCGGGGATGACAGAAAAAGGCGCTTTCGCGGGGATGACGGGAGTACTTTTAATTGCTCTTCTCATGGCCTGGCCAGCAGTTGTGAAGGCCCAGTCACCCCTCGACGATTACGTAAAGCTGGGTCTGGAAAATAACCTGTCGCTGAAGCAGAAGGTGACCAGCTATCAGAAAAGTCTCGAAGCGCTGAAGGAAGCAAAGGGGCTGTTCTTTCCGAATATCGCGCTGAATGCCCGTTATTCCGCAGCCGAAGGCGGCCGGACCATCGATCTGCCGATCGGAGATTTGTTAAACCCTGTTTATTCCTCTCTGAACCAGATCCTTCGGGAGAACCGGTTTCCGCAGATCGACAACCAGTCGTTCATGTTTCTTCGTCCGTTAGAGCAGGAGACAAAAATCCGGATGGTCCAGCCGGTTTTCAATACCGATATATATTACAACTCCAGAATAAAGAAGGAGTTAACTCAAACTGAACAGGTTTCGGTGAATCAATACCGCCAGGAGCTGGTGGCTGAAATCCATAAGGCCTGGTATAATACCGCCATGGCCGACGGCATCGTGAATATGCTTAATGATACCCGGAAGCTCCTGGAAGAAAACGTGAGGGTGAACCAAAAACTGGTGGATAACGGCAAAATCACCATCGATAATCTGTACCGCGCCCAAACCGAGATGAGCAAGTTTGATCAGAAAGTTCAGGTAGCTGCCAAAAACAAGGAAATCGCATCTGCCTATTTTAATTTTTTGTTAAACAGATCATTAACCGAAGCTGTCATTCTATCTGAACCGGATATCCTGCCACTCTTAACCGCGGGTGCCGAGGTATACCGGGAATCGGCACTGGCTAACCGGGAAGAATTGAAAAAGCTTGATCTGTATGATAATATCAGCGGATTGCAGGTGAAGATGAACCAGGCAGGTGCCCTTCCAAACGTCATGATCGTTGCCGATTACGGGATCCAGGGCGAAAAGTACAGGATAAACAAGGACGCGGATTTTGGACAGGCTTCGGCAATCCTCACCTGGGACCTGTTTGCCGGCTTCCAGAATCGTGCAAAGATCAGTCAGTCAAAGCTTCAGAAAAAAATGCTGGATCAACAATCGGAGGAGGTACGCAAACAGATTGAGCTTCAGGTAATCACTGCCCTGAACGAGTTGAAAACCGCACAGGCGGGAATCGAATCGGCCATGAGCCAGGTAAAGACTGCCCGTGAGGGATTCCGCCTGGTAAAGCGGAGGTACGAAGAGGGTCAGGCAAACCTCATCGAGTTTATCGATGCACGGACGACGCTGACCCAGGCGGAGGAGAATGTGATCATCTCAAAATATACTTATCTGGCTGATTATGCTGAATTCGAGAAGGTTTGTGCGATCAATAAAATTTGAAATACAATGACTGAAATTCGTGGTAAGGAAGGAGGTCCCGGCCTTCGCCGGGATGACAAGAGCTCATTGCAGCGTCAGGGGGTCCCCGCTTTCGCGGGGATGACAGAAAAAGGTTCCGTGCAGTGTCAGGGGGTCTCCGCTTTCGCGGGGATGACAACGCTCATTTTAGCAGTAATGATGGCGTTTGCGGGGTGTAAGCCGGCACCGGTTAAGGAAACGGTAAAAGTTGAGGCAGTGAAAGTGAGGATGGCTCCGGTGGTAATGCAGGAGATCAGCCTGCCTGTACGATCGAGCGGTATCGTGGCCACAAGCGAGGAGATCAAATTATCATTCAAAACCGGCGGGATTGTGGCCCGGACCAATTTTAAGGAGGGTGATGCCGTAAAACAGGGTCAGCTCCTGGCCGTGCTCAACCTGTCGGAGATCAATGCCCAGGTTAACCAGGCCAAAAACGGGTTTGAAAAAGCACTGCGGGATTTTAACCGGGCGAAGAACCTGTATGCTGATAGTGTCGCAACCCTGGAGCAGATGCAGAATGCCGAGACAGCCATGAATGTATCGAAATCGTTACTGGATATGGCCCAGTTTAACCTTTCGCACTCCAAAATAGTTGCTCCCAAAAACGGGGTAATCCTTCGGCAACTGGTTAAAGAGAATGAACTCACGGCTTCTGGATTCCCGGTTTATGTGCTGGGAATCAGTGGGAAAAACTGGATCATTCGCACCTCTTTATCCGATCGCGATATTGTTAAAGTCAACCCCGGCGACTCAGCAAGTATAATGATTGATGCCTGGCCCGGTCGGCCTTTCACGGCAGTGGTGAGCCAGATCGATGAAGGATCCAACCCATTGACCGGCACCTACGAAATCGAGCTGAAACTGACTGAAACCAAAAACCGGCTGGCCTCGGGATTCATTGCCAATGTCGAGATTTTCCCCAGCCGTAAGGTGTCGTACTATTTGATCCCGATGGCCTCAGTCGTTGAAGCCGATGGCCGGACCGGTTTTGTTTATGAAGTCACCCCCGGGGGAACCGCAAAAAAAATGAAAGTGACCATCGCCACTCTTTATGGAACACAAGCTGCGATTTCCGGAGGCCTCGAAAATGTGAAAGAGGTGGTCATTGGTGGCGTAGCCTATCTGACAGATGGTATGCCGGTGGATATCAAAAAATAATGATTCCGATTTGCGATGAAAATATCTGAATTAGCCGTAAAGAACCATCAGTTTACGATTGTTGTATTCCTGATGCTGATAGTTGTGGGAGTATATGCCTATTTTAAAATTCCCCAGGCTGAAGATCCCGACCTTCCCATGCCGATTGTCCCGGTAACTATATTGTATCCAGGTGCTTCTCCTATCGATATGGAGGAGCTGGTAGTGGACAAACTCGAAAAATCATTCAAGGAGCTCGAAAACGTAAGGCGGATCTGGAGTGAGATGAAGGATGGTCTGGCATCGGTGGTGGTTGAGTTTACGGCTGACAGCGATCCCGACAAGAAATTCGATGAAGTGGTCAGGCAGGTTCAGACTATCCGGCCATCCTTACCTCAGGATCTGTATCTGCTAGATATTAAGAAAGTTAACACGGGCGAAACAAATATTCTCCAAAGTGCGATCGTATCCGGAACAGCTTCTTACGATGAGCTCCGTACCCAGGCCGAAAACCTGAAAGACCTGATTGCGACCGTGCCCGGTGTAAATAAGGCCGAAGCGGTGGCCTTTCCAACCAAAGAGCTGAGGGTAGCCGTTGACCTTCCTAAACTGTCGCAACTTCACATTACCGTTACCCAGGTTATGAACGCGATCCAAAGTGAGAATGCCAATATCCCCGGGGGCAGCGTGGAAATAGGGCCTCAGAAATTCAATATAAAACCCAGCGGCAATTACCGTAGCCTTGATGAAGTGGACCGGACAATCGTTGGTGCCAACATGGGGCAGGTAGTCTATCTGAAAGACGTGGCCACGGTAAACTGGGATGATGAAGATCCCAGGTATTTTGGACGATTCAACGGTACACGCGCTGTTTTCATTACAGCAAGCATGATGGACAGGCAAAACATCCATGATGTCAGGAACCTGATCTATGAACAGTTCGATAGTTACCGGAAAAAACTGCCTGCTTCGATGACACTTGAAAACGGCTTTGACCAATCGCTGAACGTAAAAAAGAAACTCAGCAGCCTGCAGCGGGATTTTTTGTTTGCCATCCTGCTGGTGCTCCTAACGTTGCTGCCGCTCGGATTGCGTGCATCCGGAGTTGTGATGGTGGCTATTCCATTGTCGGTACTCATCGGCCTTTCGGGACTCTATTTTCTGGGATACAGCATCAATCAGCTGAGCATTGTCGGAGCGGTTATCGCACTTGGCTTGCTGGTGGATGATTCCATCGTGGTGGTGGAGAATATCTCGAGATGGATCCGTGAAGGGTCGAAACCCGTGGATGCTGCCATCAGGGGAACCAAACAGATCGGCGCAGCGGTTTTAGGTTGTACGGCAACGCTTCTGTTCGCATTCCTGCCTTTGATGTTCTTACCTGGAATGCCAGGGAAGTATATCAGGACACTTCCGGTAACTATTTCCCTGATCGTATTGAGTTCTCTTTTCGTCGCACTTACGATTATCCCATTCATTACCAGCAAGATATTCAAAGGCAATGTAGATCCCCGAGGGAATCTGGTCCTCCGCGGATTAAATAAAGTGATCGATTTCACGTATGGACGCGCGCTGCAATGGTCGCTTCGGAATCCGGTGACAACCCTTTTGATGGCGCTCGTCTTCTTTGGCGCTTCACTTAAATTGATCAACATTATCGGTTTCAGCCTGTTTCCGAAGGCCGGGATGCAGCAGTTCCTGATTACGATTGAAACACCCAAGGGCAATACTCTGGCGGAAACCGATAAAGCTGTGCGTTTTGTTGAATCAGTTATCGGGAAAAAGAAGGAGATTACCTATTACATGTCGAATATCGGCAGGGGAAATCCGAAGATCTTTTACAATGTTTTTCAGAAAGGTGAACAAACCAACATCGGTGAACTGCTTTGTGAAATGAACCTGAAAACTCAGGATGCGATGACCGTTTTCCTTGATAAACTGAAAGATACATTGAATACATTTGTAAATGCCCGTATTTTTGTGACAGAATTTGAGAACGGCTCGGTGATCGGGGCACCTATTGCTTTGCGGCTCGTTGGTGATGATCTGGGTTTGCTGAAGAAATATTCAAGCACTATTGACAGTATCATGAAATCCACTCCCGGAACCACTTACGGTAAAAACCCGCTCAGCGAAACCATGACCGACATCCGGATTGCCGTAAACAGCGATAAAGCCGGAATGTTTGGCATCCCGGGTATTGAGATCGACCGGACGGTAAGGCTCGGTTTGGCCGGTCTGGAAGTAGGCAAATACCGTGAAGCCAACGGGAAAGAATATGCCATCAAGGTGCGTTTGCCAAAAGATTCAGCCAACACACTTGAAACCCTTGACAAGATTTACGTTTCATCGCTCAGCGGTGCACAGATTCCGTTATCGCAGCTCGCCCGCATAGAGTTTGAGAGCTCCCCAACTCTGATTGAACACTATAATCAGGAACGGTATAACCTGATATCATCCTATGTTAGAACCGGATACAATACGGACAGGGTAACCAAGGAAATTCTGGCGAAGATAGATGCCATCGAGCTGCCTGAGGGTTTCAAGATCATCCCATCGGGTGAGATTGAAAGCCGGCAGGAGAGTTTCGGTGGCGTAGGGATAGCTATCCTTGTTGCCATTTTCGGCATATTCGCCATCCTTATACTTGAGTTCCGGACCTTTAAAAGTACGCTCATCGTAATATCGGTGATCCCTCTCGGCATTATGGGTGGCATTGTCGCTCTTTATCTGACCGGCTTTACGCTATCTTTTGCAGCCGCAGTTGGTTTCGTAGCCCTGATCGGTATTGAGATTAAAAACTCGATACTGTTGGTCGACTTTACCAATCATCTTCGTCAGCAGGGGGTTGAGCTGAATGAGGCCATTATCAGAGCCGGGGAGATACGCTTTCTGCCGGTCATATTAACCACGATGACGGCCATTGGCGGACTCTTACCGATTGCCCTGGGTGATTCAAACCTTTACTCGCCGCTGGCCTGGGTGATTATCGGCGGGCTCATCACTTCCACGCTGCTGGCCAGGCTGGTGACGCCGGTGATGTACAAGCTGTTGCCGCCGAAAATCGTGACGCGTGACGCATGACGCGTGACGCGGAAGAAGTACTCACCCCTGCCCCTCCCTGAAACAGGGAGGGGTATGGGCAATGGCTTTCCCTTGGTGCTATTGTCATCCCGACGAAAGTCGGGACCCCGTCCATTAGCGGAGCTTTCGGCGAGAGCTGTTTGAAGCCTCGGAGTAGTGCGACGGGGTCCCGACTTCCGTCGGGATGACAACGCTCCGAGGGAAAAAATTACTGAAAGTCAGCCCCGATGCTCCTGAAAAACTCCTCCCTGTATTTCGCCCCGATGGGAATAGCCACTCCATTGCAATACACGTGGTTGTTTTCGATCTTTTCGATGTGCCCGATATTAACCAGATACGAATTGTGCACGCGCAGGAACCCTGCCGCCGGAAGTAATTCCGTGATCTGTCCGATTGTCATTCGGGTCAGGGTGCGCCGGGCGCCGGCAAAAATGCTGAGGTAATTGCCGTCGCTCTGGATATGGGAAATATCATCAATCAACAGTTTTACCTGTTTGTATCCGTCCTTAACGAATATATGTTTTGCAGGGATTGGCGGTGGTGCGGCGACCGCTGCAATTTGTTTCTGATACCGCTGGATGGATTTGTAAAACCGGTCGAACTCAATGGGCTTCAGCAGGTAATCAACGGCCTCATAATCATAGCTGTCCAGGGCATATTCGGAATAAGCCGTAGTGAAGATGATCCGTGGCGGGCATTTCAGGCGGCTGATCAGTTCCATTCCGGATAATCCCGGCATGTTGATATCGAGAAAGACCAGGTCGACGAGGTTGTTCTTTAAAAACTCCAGGGCCTTGAACGGATCCGTAAAGCGCCCGACGAGTTCCAGTTCCGGGACCTTTGCCGCATGAATGGCAATCACATCCAGGGCGAAGGGTTCATCATCGACGGCAATGCTTCGGATCATAACTGAGAAACTAAAAGCAGATCAATTATACTAAAATTCCCTCGAAGCCTTGTCATCCCAACGAAGGTCGGGACCCCATCGCACTACTCCGAGTGAAATGGGTGCATCTCCCAAAGGCCGGCTTGGTAAGGGACGGGGTCCCGACTTTCGTCGGGA